>JAYTGZ010000076.1:0-2169 GCA_043733025.1 Pseudomonadota bacterium
CAAGCAACGGCGCGAGACTCCCCTGCCCATCAAATGCCAGCGCGCGCGGTGGCTCGACAATTTCAAATCGCTCGTCCTGACGGCGAACTTCCGCCAACATGGCGTTGGATACCTTGATCTCACCCAGATGCAGGGTATTGCGGATGCGCACGATGCGGCAATCTTCCGGCTTCACCCGCACCACGGTTTTCACCGCCAGCGCGATGGCATCGTGATCGTTGTTCATGACGATGGGGATGGCGCCGCCATCGAGATTCATGGACGTGATCACGTTGGCGTAGGTCGACGCGACGTCCAACTCCTTGAACAAACGCATGGTGATGACATCGGCCGAGCCGAGGCCGGTGGCATTGCCATGACTCACACGCGTCAAACCAAGCACGACGATTTTTTTTATGCGTGGCTTGTCTTGCCACTTTACGTTGCGGCGATTACGGCCGGTGATATTTGGATCAAAGCCCGCGCCGGAGATGTTCTTGCCCATTTCGTCGATCACCAGCACGTCGATGTCGTCGAAGAATAATTGCGGCATCATGCGTTTCGCCATGGCCTGCAATTCCGGCTCGCGCGTCGCGAGATTGTTTGCCGGGACGATCTCGACATAAGCGGTCTCGTCATAGGCGTTTTCGACAATCCCCACGCCGAACAAGACGTTGCGCTGGGAAATATTCACGTCGCGAATCCGAGGCAACAAGTCCGGGAATTTATCCATGCCGTGGGTGTGATAGATCGCCGCGCCGGTGATCTTGCCGATACCGATCGCCAGCATCTTGGTCAGCCCGCTTTCCGTCGCACCGCGAAAGCCCGTATGCGGCTTGATGCGGTTGATCACGACAATCGCTTCGGCCTCCGCCGCGAATTTATCCATGTGCACCGGTGTGCCATCCTCGAGATGGCCAACGATCACCGTCTCCATGGTCGCGCGGATCGGCACGCCGGTCGCCGCTTCGGTGATGCCGTAGGTTTCCAGCACTTTTTTCTGGCCCTCGGCGGTCGCCGCGCCGTGACTGCCCATGCAGGGAAAAATGAACGGCTTCGCGCCGAGCGCCTTGAGTTCCGCGATCACCGCGCATGCGATCTGCGCAATGTTGGCGATGCCGCGACTGCCGCAACCCACGGCGATCTCCTGCCCGGGCTTCACCCGCTCGCGTATCTCGGGCCGCGCAAACTCACTGTGGATTTTGCCGGCGATATCCGCCAGCTTCGCTGCGTCGAACTTCTGCCGCACCCGCGCCATGGGCGGCAAGGGGAAATTTAGGCCACCAGCAATGTTTACTTCGATTCTATTGGGGATCATGATTTTTACCTTTCGTGCGGCGGCCCAAGTCAGTTGTCATTATCTAACTTCTGGCGCGAAAGGCAATCGCGTTTGTATCAGCACGATAATGATGCCCGGAAACCCGCATGGATACGGGGTAGCCCTAGGCTAGCCACTGGCCTCGGGCCATTGGCTCGCAGACCGATTAAAATATCCTGTAGGGTGTGCCGCGCGCACCTTTCGATTCATCATGACGATGAAACCTGGGTTTCGGCAAACGACGCCTCAACCCAGGCTACGCTGTTCGTTCTTTCGCTCCGGCGAGAATATCGTCCGTGCCGACAACCAGCGGTTGGAAATTCGTCGAGCGCACATAGTCAGGCCGCGGGTTGGGGACAGCGTTCGGCATGTTCGTCACCTGGTTATAGACGACGTACACCTGCCAGCGATCGTGCCTGGACAGATTGTGGCCCGATGAATGCAGAATGTTGCAGTGGAAAAACACCACGGCGCCGGGCTTACCGATGACGGCGACGGGGTCGGGGCTGCGCCGCATTGTGTCGAGCAACTGCTCTTTTGGCACCACCCAAAGTTTGTAGGAAGTCGTCTTATCGTCCAGCTCGGATTCCAGATTGCCGAACTTGTGGCTGCCGGGGATGAAATAGAGGCAGCCGTTCATCTCCGTCGGTTCGTCGAGCATAACGAGCGCGGTGGTGAGCGAAGCAGCGGGCACGCCGTCGCGCCGCCAGGAGCCATAGTCTTGATGCCATTGCCACACGGAGCCATCGATCGAGCTTTTGAGATTGCATTTGGTGTGATAGACGTACAGCGCATCATCGGCGAGTAACTGTTGGGCGGACGCGAGTAAGCGCGGGGAACGGGCGGCGGAATGAAAAATCGGCGAGGCAGTC
>JAYTGZ010000077.1:0-7115 GCA_043733025.1 Pseudomonadota bacterium
CGGTTTGTTGCAGTTGCGCGAGCACGCAACCGGCTTCGACTGTCATCGTGTTGTTATCAAGATCGATGGCGCGGACTTTGTTCATGCGTGCGAGATTTAAGACTATGGACTGGCTGTTTTCCAGCGGCACCGATGCGCCGCACAGGCTCGTGTTGCCGCCCTGCGGGACGATCGATGTCCGAGTGTCCGCACAGAGTTTGACGATGGCGGCGACTTGTCCCGTGCTGTTGGGTTTTACAACCGCGAGCGCATCGCCATGATAGCGGCCGCGCCAATCGATTAGGTGCGGCGCCATGGCTTCGGCCTGGGTGATAACGGCGTTGCGGCCGATCAGGGTAATAAGTTGGTCTTGCAGACTGTCGGGCACGATGGGTGATCTTTTCGGAGAATCGTGAACTTGTCATTCCCGCGAAGGCGGGAATCCATTTAGTGGTTGATCAAAGACAAAATGGATTCCCGCCTTCGCGGGAATGACACCATAGGTAGTTTTGACACTCCAAGGGTCCATTTTGCTCATGATCGTATTTTTTTCAGCATCTCCGTGGTCGAGCGATCATGCAAGAACGGAATCGAAACCACTTTGCCGCCCCATCTCAGCACTTCATTCGCGCCGGCAATTTGCTCGACGGGCCAGTCGCCGCCTTTCACCAGCACGTCCGGCCGGCAGGCAAGAATCAGATTGAGCGGCGTGTCGTCTTCAAAAAAAGTAACCATATCCACCATCGACAGCGCGGCGGCGACGGCCATGCGGTCGTCCAACGTGTTGATCGGCCGATCAACACCCTTGTTCAAGCGTCTCACCGAGGCGTCGGTGTTGAGCGCCAGGATCATGCTCGCACCGAGCGCGCGGGCTTGGGCGAGATACGTCACATGGCCGCGATGCAAAATATCGAACACGCCATTGGTGAACACCAGTGGCCGCGGCAAGGCCAAGACCGCTTCAACCAATTCCGCCGGAGAACAAATCTTCGCCTCGAATTGCGGGTTCGAGAGAGTCATGCGAGTTCTTTGCGGTAGCGGCTCAAATCGTGGACGTTGGCAAACGTGCCGCCATGGCCGCCGGATTCGCGCGCGGCGAACTCGATTGTCGTGTCAGCGACTTCAATGAGTAGAAGCACGTCAGCGGCGCCCGGTAGCGCATCAGCGTAGCCTGACGACTTGGGTCGCGACTGGGCGATGTCAGGCTGCGGCATCCGCGTGCGTTTTGTTCTCATCGCCTAGCAATTTTCCAAGCTTTTCGGCGGCTTTAACATAGGCCCGCTCCATGACGGCGAGTGGAGTGTCCCACAATCGTCTGGCTGCCCGTACCGTAATTGATATAATCCGCGTAGCTCACCGTCCCAACAGCCTTGCTCCGCTTGCCTCGTAGCGTGGTATGGCGAGAGAGCCGCGCCAATATTGCCTTACAGGCTAGCTCTTATATTCGAATAGTTTGACGACCCGTTGCACGCCGGTGGTGGTGCTGGTGACTTCCGCCGCCGCATCGGCCTCGGACTTGGTGACGATACCCATCAAATAAACGACGCTGTTTTCGGTCACGACTTTGACGTGGTTGGGCGAGAAACGCCCGGCGTTGCTGAGGAAGCGGGTTTTCACTTTCGCGGTGATCGCCGTATCGTTACTGCGTGATCCCAAGGAGCTGTTGCCGGCGATCGTCACTTCGTTGAACACCGTCTTGACGCCGTCGATGGTGCGCACGATGGCTTCCGCTTCGGATTTAACCTTCTCATCCGCCGCTTCGCCGCTGAGCAGCACGTTGCCGTTGTAGCTCACGACATTGATGTGGGAATTGTCGCGATAGCGACCACTAATTTGCTTGATCGCGGTGATCTCGATACGCTGGTCCAGAACATAGGCGCCGCTGGGGCGACGGTCGCTCACCAATAACGCGCCGGCGCCGATAGCGCCGCCCACGATCAATGGAATACAGCCTTGCAGCACGGGTAGGATCAACAACAACAGAAAAAATTTACGCATCGTCTTCAACTCCAAGTAGAGAGCAATCGATCGCATCGCAAAGGCAATGCAAAGTGAGTAGGTGAACTTCTTGTATCCGCGCGGTGATGTCGGACTCGACGCAGATGTGTACATCTTTATCAGCCAATAATTGCGCGATCTGGCCGCCTTTCTTTCCGGTCAACGCAACAACCGTCATTTCCCGTTCGTGGGCTGCGCGTATGGCCTCAATGACATTGGCGCTATTGCCGCTGGTGGAAATGCCGAGCAACACGTCGCCGCCGCGGCCCAGGGCGCGGACTTGTTTGGAAAAAATTTGCTCGAAGGAATAATCGTTGGCGATCGAGGTTATCGTCGACGAATCCGTGGTCAGCGCGATCGCGGCCAAACCGGGACGCTCCAACTCGAAGCGGTTAAGCAACTCGGCGGCAAAGTGCTGCGCGTCGGCGGCGGAACCACCGTTGCCGCAGGCGAGGATCTTGCCGTTGCCCAACAGGCATTGCACCATTGCATCGGCGGCTCGGGCAATGTCGGGCGCCAAGGTTTCGGCCATGGCGAACTGCAGTGCGGCACTTGCTTCGAAATGTCTGGAAATGCGATTGATTGAAGCCATGTACCGGATTGTAAAGTGAAACGGGGCGAAACAAAATACACTGGGCGCGGATTATTCGGTAAATGCGTTTTGTATCCATTCGATCTCGTTGTCCTTGACGTCGCTCAGCAGCACCACGTCGCAGCGGCAAATCGGCGATCCGCGCAGTTCGCTCAGATAGTGGCGCGCCGCGGCTAGGATACGGCGTTGTTTATGGCTGTCCACGCTGGCAGACGCACCGCCGAAGGCGTTCGATTTACGCAAACGGACTTCCGTGAACACGATCGTTTGACCATCGCGCATAACCAGATCGATTTCGCCGAAACGGCAGCGATAGTTTTGCGAGATTAACTTCAGTCCTTGGTTCTGCAGATAACGCAATGCCAAGGCTTCGGCCTGTTGGCCGCGAGGGATCACGGCTCTTGCGGCTTGACCGCGCCCGTTTGGTCAAAGGTGGCTTGCAGCAAATCGCGCGCGAACAGGTGGCCGCCGGTGAGGGTGATTCGGCCGGTCACACCGTCGATGGGTTCCGTCGGCGGCAACTCGGTGCGCACTAACATCTGCGCCAAACGGAAGGCGTCGATGCCGAGGGCGTAGAAGCGTTGCAGGTCGGCGCTCAAGGATTTCTTCGGCTGCGGGTAGACCATCACCGCCGTGTGATCGGGTTTGATCAGCCACGGCATATCGACGAATTTCAGGCCCTTTAAGTCCTGGTTGAGGGCCATGTCGGTTTTGCTGCGCAACACCTGGGAGGTCGCGTAGGTGGGAATCGAGGCCTTGATGTGGGGGCGAATCTTGCGCGCCACGGCAGCATCAGTGGCGATGAAGACTACGTCGACTTGCCGTGCCTTGAGCGCAGTCCTGAATTCCGCGAGGGATTTCGGGTTGGGATTATAGACATACTCCAGGGTCGTCGTGCCGCCCAGCTTTAACCACTCCGCGGCAAACGCGCTCTGCATGCGCTTGGACAGGGCGGCCTGATTGGCCACGATGGCGGCGCGCCGCAGTCCGGCTCCGAAGGCTATATTCGCCAGTTGCCGTGCCTCGCCCTCTTGCGACAGGCTGAGGGAATAGAACAACTTCGGCAACGGGGCGTCAGCGTCGGGCACGTTCAACGCCAGCGTGGGCGTGGTCACCATGCCGCTTCTCGCAATCAACGAGACTTCGCTGCGAGTCATGGGGCCGACCACGATTTTCGTGTTGTCGCCAAGGATGCGGTTGTAAATCGATAGAAGATTCTCGGTGTTTTCTTCGCTGTCGTAGATTTCGATGGGCAAGGCGATGTCGGGGCCAGCGAGTCGCGAGGCGGCGATGAAGCCGTCCTTTACCGCTTCTGCCGCTCGCCCAAATGTCGCCGATTTGAGCGGTAGCAACAATGCGATCCGCGGCGGCTTGGGCGGGACGACCGGCACCGGTTCCGCCGCGATCGGTTCGGCTGCCGGCAAGGGAAAGGTAACGGCTTCCGGCACGGCGCCCTCATCGGTCTTTTTTTCCGGCTCCGTCACTGGCGCGGGCGCTGCGGTTTCGTCGCTCGCCTCCGGCGCGGTTGCATTGGTGGTGTCATCCGCAGACAATGCCGTGTGAGTCGAAAACAAAAGACTGAGAATAAGCGCGCGAACGACGCGAGGGAAACCCATTTGCTTGATGCCGAAGTTAAACCGTCTACATTATATGTGGTCGCCACGCCCATAGGAAATTTGCGCGACATCACATTGCGTGCGTTGGATGTCTTGGCCAAAGTAAATCGTATTGTGGCGGAAGACACGCGCAACACCTCAATCTTGCTCAAGCATCACGGAATCACCGCGAAGTTATTATCTTTGCACCAGCACAACGAGCGCGGGCGCGCACAGGAATTGGTCGAGCAATTGGCGTCCGGCGCGTCCGTTGCACTCGTTAGCGACGCCGGGACGCCCGGCATTTCGGATCCCGGCGCTATTGTCGTGAATGAAGTGCGGCAGGCGGGATATGCTGTCGTTCCTATTCCGGGCGCGAGTGCCTTAACGGCTGCGCTCTCGGCCTCGGGTATGCACGCGCTGCCGTTTTGTTTTCACGGTTTCCTGCCGGCTAAATCGTCGGCGCGCAGAGCGTATTTGGAAAGTCTGAAACAGCAAGCCGGCGCCTTGATTTTCTACGAGGCGCCTCATCGGGTGATCGAATCCATCAGCGAACTCGCGGCGGTATTGGGTACTGAACGGGACTTGGTGATCGCACGGGAATTGACGAAACTATTTGAAACTATCCACCGTTGTACGTTGGGCGAAGCATTCCAATGGTTGGTTGCCGATGCTAATCGCCTGAAGGGCGAGTTTGTGTTAATCGTGTCGGGCGCGCCGCCAGTGGCTGCCGTTAACGATGTTGAGTTGGCACGGGTGCTGACATTATTATTGGCGCAAGAACTTTCGGTGAAGCAGGCTGCTAAACTAGGCGCTGCTATCGTCGGTGTTGGCAAGAACTTGGCCTATGAGCGAGCGTTGGCGTTAAGAGATTCTAACGATTAATTCCATGCAAACCATTACGATCACCCGGCCCGACGATTGGCATCTGCATTTACGCGACGGCGCGGAAATGGCCGCCGTGTTGCCCGATACAGCCAGGCGTTTCGCCCGCGCCATCGTCATGCCGAATTTGAAACCGCCGGTGACCAGCGTCGCACTGGCTTGGGACTATCGCGACCGTATCCTCGCGGCGCTGCCTCGCGGGCTGGATTTCACGCCGTTGATGACGCTTTACCTCACCGATAACACGTCGCCGCAAGAAATCGAGCGCGCCAAGGCCAGCGGCTTTATCCACGCCGTCAAGCTGTACCCGGCGGGGGCGACGACCAATTCCGAGTCGGGCGTCACGGATCTCACCAAAGTAAGCGAGGTGTTGGCGGCGATGGAGACAATCGGTTTGCCGCTCTTAGTTCACGGCGAAGTCACCGATGACGATGTCGACGTCTTCGATCGCGAGCAAGTATTCATCGAACGCGTGTTGCGGCCGTTGGTCGTTCGATATCCGAAACTGCGCTTGGTGCTCGAACATATCACCACCAAACAGGCCGCGGACTTCGTCACGACCGCTGCACCCAACATCGGCGCGACCATCACCGCCCACCATCTCTTGCTCAACCGTAATGCGTTGTTCCAAGGTGGCGTGCGGCCCCATCACTACTGCTTGCCGGTGTTGAAGCGCGAAGAACATCGCCAGGCGCTAGTCAGCGCGGCGACGAGCGGAAATCCGAAATTCTTCCTCGGCACCGATAGCGCACCCCACGCGAAACACACCAAGGAAAACGCCTGCGGCTGCGCTGGTGTCTATACCGCGAACATAGCGATCGAACTCTACGCGGAGATTTTCGATCATGCCAGCGCGCTCGATAAACTAGAGGGATTCGCCAGCTTTTTCGGCGCGGATTTCTATGGACTTCCTCGTAACGAGAGCAAGGTGACTCTCACAAAAACTCGTGTGAGCGTTCCCGAGACGCTGCCATTCGGCAGCCACGCGCTGGTCCCGTTTCGCGC
Source organism: Pseudomonadota bacterium (assembly GCA_043733025.1). Lineage (GTDB taxonomy): Bacteria > Pseudomonadota > Gammaproteobacteria > Burkholderiales > JALYOK01 > JALYOK01. Next base: position 6,055 of record JAYTGZ010000077.1, read on the forward strand.
GGGCGAGGCGATAACGTGGGCCATTTCAAACTAGGCCGCCCGAAGAGCTAATACCAGTGCGACTCTTCAGGCAGGCATCGCCACGAGGCGCTCCAGGATTGGCTCATGGCGAGTTCATTATTCACTTCGAGTCAGGGAAAAGCCGGCGCCAAGGCTTCCTGTCGGCTCGACTTCGCTTCCGGCTGGCGCCGGGTGACCATGGAGCGTATTTCCGCCGCACGCGACATGGGGAGGTCGAGGATTATTAACACTTTCCCTTGTTCGATCGCCTGCTCGAACATTTTCAGACGGGAGTTTGGGACTTGCGGCGGCCATTGGAAGAGGCTCGCGATTGACTATCCGCCGGCATAGCGATAGATTGATGGTTGGCCAAAAAGGGTGTTTAAAATCCCTCTTCACGAAACGAAGTTTCGATGCACCGTGATTTGGAATCTACTAACAACGCATGCGATTTGCAAGGCGATACCGAAGGTGCGATGCTTGCCATTATCCCAATTCTTAGCGTGTTTACCGTTGCAATTGGTCCCGCGATTGCCTTCAGGCGGCGTTTCACCGTGAAACCCATAAACCAATTGGCAATGGCCGCTTCCGCTATTACGCAAGGCAATTTCAGTTACCAGGTGGCCGCCCCAGCAAGGACGAAGCCGGGCAGTTGTAGGCGGAGTTCACTGAAATGGTGAACAACTTGAGTCGCTCGCACGAACGCCTCAGCCTTGCCCTGGAGAACTCGGACACCGCAATCTGGGATTGGAACGTCGCTGACAATGTGATTTACTTGAGCGAGGCATGGTCGGTAATGCTAGGTGGCCCACGCCAAGAAACTTTCACCTCCATTGATGCACTGACTCAATTGGTCCATCCCAGCGAAGTCGACGAGGTGAGACAAGCGATTGTGATGATGTTCAAGGGCGAAACTGACGCCTATCGCGTTGAGCATCGGGTTAAAAGTAGAGACGGCGCCTGGAAATGGATCGTCAGCCGCGGAAAAACCGTTGAGCGCGACGCGGACGGACGCGCACTGCGCGCCATCGGCACGAACATCGACATCACCCATCGCAAGC
>JAYTGZ010000078.1:0-5443 GCA_043733025.1 Pseudomonadota bacterium
ACCATTTTGTCGCTGAACGATCTGGCTTGTTCTTCGAGTTTGATTTGCAAATGCCGCAAGCGCTCAAGCTTGGCTTCGCGCGGCACAACGTCTTCCAGATCCGCCGCTGGCGTGCCTGGGCGCGGGCTGTAGATGAAGCTATAGCTGCCATCGAAGCCCACGTCCTCCACCAGCTTCAAGGTCGCTTGAAAATCCTGCTCGGTCTCGCCGGGAAAGCCAATGATGAAATCGGACGAGACGGAAACATCGGGCCGCACGGCGCGTAGTCTGCGGATGATGGACTTGTATTCCAACGCTGTGTAGCCGCGCTTCATCGCCGCGAGGATCGGGTCGGAGCCCGACTGCACCGGAAGATGCACTTGGCTTACGAGTTGCGGAATTTTTCCGTAGGCGTCGATGAGCCGCTGCGAAAACTCGCGCGGATGGGAGCTGGTGTAGCGGATGCGATCGAGGCCCGGCATGGCCGCGACATAGTCCAACAAGTGCGCGAAATCGGCGATCTCGCCGCTCTCCATTTTGCCGCGATAGGCATTGACGTTTTGGCCGAGCAGGGTAACTTCTTTCACACCGCGATCGGCAAGATCCGCCACTTCCGTCAACACATCGTCGAAACCGCGCGAGACTTCCTCACCGCGCGTGTAGGGCACGACGCAGAAGCTGCAATACTTGCTACAACCTTCCATGATGGAGACGAACGCCGTCGGGCCGTCGACGCGGGCGGGTGGCAGGGAATCGAATTTTTCGATTTCAGGAAATGAGATATCGACCTGCGCTTTGCCCGATTGGCGGCGCTTCGCGATCAAGTCCGGCAAACGATGCAAGGTTTGCGGCCCGAACACCAGGTCCACATAGGGCGCGCGACTTACGATCGCGGCGCCCTCTTGGCTCGCAACGCAACCACCGACGCCTATCAATAAATTCGGATTGCGCTGCTTCAGATGTTTCACCGTGCCCAGATCGCTGAACACTTTCTCCTGCGCCTTCTCGCGCACCGAGCAAGTGTTGAATAGGATCACGTCGGCGTCCTCGGGCGAATGGGTAGTCTCGAAACCTTCGGCCGCATGCAATACGTCGGCCATCTTGTCCGAGTCGTACGCGTTCATCTGGCAGCCGAAGGTTTTGATATAGAGTTTTTTCGCCATGGCTTACCGAGGAATTTTCACGACTTCATTCGGCGCCAGCAACCAAATGTCGTGAACAAACCCGGTGGTATCTTCAAGCTTGTAAACGATCCGCGCCCCGACCGGCAAAGATGTCGGCAGGACGAGGCGATTGTTGGCATCGATAATTCGTGCCGCGGGCGCGAGACGAAACGTGTTCGACCCGATCTCCACAAACGGCCGCTCGAAACTAGCGAGCCGGCCGACTTTGGATGAACGCGGAAAATCACGCGCCTGCGACGACGCGACGTAAAGAATGGGCAGGACAAGACAAACAACAAAGGCACGCACGCCGTAGCGATATCGAGGGAAAGTCAATGCGGCGCGAATCCGTTGTCCATGGTGGAGAGTTGGTGGCGAATCAGGGACTCGAACCCCGGACCTGCGGATTATGATTCCGTCGCTCTAACCAACTGAGCTAATTCGCCGCGTTATCAAAGTCTTGAATTATCCTTCGGCGAAGCTCGTTTTGTCAATGAATAACGAACCCCCGTGCTACACTCGAATCAACGCACAACTAGCTGCGATGCACGACATTCCCGATCATTTTTTTGGACCGAAATTGCGACCCTCCCGCTCCGAGTTTCTTAACGTCAATGACATTCGATATCACATTCGCCTATGGGGTGAACTGCATCAGCCAACGATTTTCTTGTTACACGGCTGGATGGACATCTCCGCATCGTTTCAATTCCTGGCGGACGCGCTCGAACGAGAATGGTGCGTCATCGCGCCCGATTGGCGCGGGTTTGGACTCTCGGCTTGGAGCGGGAATGGCTATTACTTTCCCGATTATTTCGCCGACCTGGATCGAATACTTGACCACTACCAGGCCGGCAGTCCGGTCAATCTCGCGGGCCACAGCATGGGCGGAAATGTCGCTGGCATCTACGCCGGCATTCGCCCACAACGCATCAATAAGCTTGTGCTGCTGGAAGGGTTCGGCCTCAAGGGCGCCGAACCGGGCCAAGCACCAGCACGCTTCGCAAAATGGCTGGAGCAACTGAGGGAACCGCCGAGCTTCAAGACCTACGCCAGCGTAGAAGAATTCGCGCGGCGCTTACAGCGTAACAATCCCCGCCTCACGTTTGATCGTGCGCGGTACATCGCGCGGCATTCCAGCAAAGAAACAGCGCCGGGAAAAATCGAGCTCCTCGGCGATCCCAGCCACAAGCTTACCAATCCTATCCTCTACCGGCTGGAGGAAGCCAAAGCCTGCTGGAACCAAGTGACCGCCCCCACCCTGTGGATCACCGGCGCCGACTCCGAATTCATGCGCCTGCAAGTCTCGAGCCCCGAAGACTACGCCGCGCGCAAGGCTTGCTTCAATCAACCGCGTGAAGACGTGATCAAAGACTGCGGCCACATGATGCACCACGATCAACCCCTCGCGCTTGCCGCGTTGCTCGAAAACTTCTTTAAGCCATAAAATACCAGGTGCATCGCCAGGACGGGGTGGCCTAGGGCCAGCCAAGCGGGATGCGGCTCTTAAGGCATGCACTTCCGGGAACCACGCTGGATCGGGGCGCTGGAAACGCTCGCTCATTGCCTCTAACTTGACTAAGTTGCGATTTTTTAGGAGTATAATTGATGCTAGCGACATGATTAGGTGGTACGATCGCATACTAAGCATGCAGTACAAAGACGGCAATACGTTCACAACCACGTAAATTAGGAGACTATAGATGATTCTCAAAACTTCCTTAGCAACTGCACTAATCGGCGCCTCCCTGCTGCTAACTTCAGGCGCGTTCGCCGCTGATAATCCGCTTGCCCCAGCGTATAACACGGCTCAGCAAAAGAAATACTTCATGGATTTCTGCAAGATTGATCTCGACAGCGATGGCTATGTCTCCATGGAAGAGTACGTCAACAAGGGCAATCCGTTGACCGCGGGCTATGACAAGAATCCCCAGCTGACCAAGAAGCTGGAATCCTGGAAAGCCATGGCTGGCGAGGGTAAACAAATCGACGCCGCCAAGTTCGTTGCCTACAAGGACAGCCACGATCCATTGAGCCCGTCCTTCAAGAAGAAATAAGGCTACCGGCCTAAGCCAATTCGCTTAGCTGTATTGTAATAGCCCGGTCTTCCACGACCGCTCGTTGCCCCTAGGTTAGCCGTTCGGTCCGGCCTAGGGGCAAAGTTTTTTGTGCTTCCCATTTTTGTTCGAGACTTCCGCAAAAACGCCGTGACGGTAACGTTAATTTTTCGTGACGCCGCAGCTAACCTTCCCATTCGTAGTGTCGCCTCGGATGAGCGATAACGACCATCGTCTTCTCCGGCTCACTACTGAAAATGACGACATATGAACGGTAAAGGCACATTAACTCGCGGCGCCTTCGCCAGCCTGATCGCGCTGAGCCTGCCACCGGCGCGACCGGAGTTTTGGCCCGAGCGGGGAAATTTAGTGATTGCCACCCGACATGAACGCATTCAAAATGACGCCGGTAACGTATTTACATTGAACCCATGTCAACTCAAGTGAGGACCCAATCATGCGCCTGTATCTGATGTGTTCAACCGCCGCTCTTGTAGCCTTACTTACCGGCTGCCAAGCATTCGACACACCCGCGTTCCAGAAGAATTATTCTCTCTACAATCGCAATGCCATTAAAGCAGAGCGGGAAAACAACTGGGATGCGGCGGCGAAGCGCTACTTCCTGGCGCTGCAAAATTCCGAATGGGCGGAAGAAGGCAAAGGCGTCCGCTCGGATTTTCATTACAGACTGGGCCGCGCTCAAGGCGCGACGTGCCAGTTTGACAAATCGGCGCAAAGCTTGAACGAAGCCTACACGCTCAATAATCGCTTGCCCCAAGCCCTGGCCGAGCTTGGCCGATTGAATCTGGCGCAAAACAAATTGCCCGAAGCGTTGCGCTACTTCGAGCGCGCCGTGCCGGAACTAGACAAGGCCAATGTCGGGCAAAGCGATCCCGTCGGCTACGCGGAAATTTTGGATGACTATAAAGTAGCCCTGTTGAAATCAAACAAGGAGAGCGACGCGGCGCGCATCGCAAAGCAGGCCGAAGCGTTGCGCGGCGCGAATGCCGGCAAGGCCGCGGCCATGATCAGATCACCCTATGGCACGCAATGCCCGGCGCCGAAATCTTCTTAGATCGCTTCGCAACCGTTAGTCAATCCCTCCTTTTTCCGAAGGGCGGCATTCCGGTTTTTCACTCAATAGCGAATAACCGGCCTGGGAGCCAATGGCCCGAGGCCACCCGGTACTGGCGCGGCTTTCAGGCCTATTGTTCGACATTGAGTACGCGCACACGTAACGCTGCAAACTCAGGCGCGCAAAAACATTATTCGAAGCATCCTCTCCGCCGGTTAAAATATTGTCTCATTCGGCACGCCAGCGTAAAAGCCGGCGCCGCATCCGGCAAGGATCTGCGCGCGATTTACGTTGGGGCGCGCGACAAGTTCAGGCCGAAATACGGCGACTGGGTAATCTTCGATCATTGCTTGCCGTTCGATGTCACCCGCGCGTACGACGAGGTGACGAAATACCCCGACCCACGCATTTGGACTGCCCAGCGCGATCAAGAGATGCGGCAGTCGCTAGAAGGCTGATCGCCGATCAAAATGGAATCGCTACGCTATCAATCGGGCTTCGCAAACGAGTTCGCCAGCGAGGCGCTGCCCGGCGCCTTACCGATCGGCCAGAATTCGCCGCAGCGTTGTGCCTACGGCCTATACGCAGAGCAGATGTCGGGTACGGCCTTCACTGCGCCGCGCGGCGCCAATCGGCGCTCTTGGCTGTATCGCATTCAGCCTGCCGCGAAACACCAGCCGTTCAGGCGCATCGACAATGGTCATTTGACCAATCGCTTCGGCGAGACTGATCCTTCGCCCAACCAACTGCGCTGGGATCCCCTGCCCTTGCCGGCTACGCCGATGGATTTCGTCGACGGCCTGGTTACGATGGCGGGCAACGGTGATCCCGCCGCACAATCCGGTTGCGGTATCCACGTGTACGCCGCGAATCGCTCAATGGTAGATCGTTTCTTCTACGACGCCGACGGCGAGTTGTTGATCGTGCCGCAGCAGGGACGGCTGCGCTTCGCGACCGAATTGGGGCAGATCGATGTCGAGCCGCAAGAGATCGTTGTGATTCCGCGCGGCTTGCGATTCCGTGTCGAATTGCTCGACCAATCCGCACGCGGCTATATCTGCGAAAACTTCGGCGCCAATTTTCGCTTGCCGGATTTGGGGCCGATCGGTTCGAATTGCCTCGCGAATCCGCGCGACTTTCTGACGCCCGTTGCCTGGTACGAGGATTGC
>JAYTGZ010000079.1:0-11142 GCA_043733025.1 Pseudomonadota bacterium
ACACGTCATCGAGTATCGGCGCCGAGTTCTCGTAGCCAAAGGTGACATGATCGAACGCAATCTCACCCTTGAGATCAGCCGCTTCAATCGCGTCGGGAAAATCGCGGATATCCGGTTCGATGGCAAACACTTCGCTTATCCGTTCAGCACTCACTCGAGCACGGGAGAATTTTGCCCAAATTTTGCCCAGGTCTTTGATCGGCCGGTATAGACCATTGACGTAAGCCACAAAAACCAACAGATCCCCGGGCGTGATCTGCCCCTTGAGCGCGAGCATGGCGCCGGCCATCACTGTGCCCGCGATGCCGAGCGCGGTGGATAGTCCGATCGCTTTAGAAACGGCCGCGGCAGCACGAGCATTCTTGAGCCCCGCCTCCAAACTATGCGCACTTTCCGCCGAGAAGCGCTCCTGTTCGAAATGTTCACGGCCGAAGGCTTGCACCAGTGCGATTGAAGACAACACTTCGTTGAGTCTAGAAATAACCTTGCCCTCCTGCTTGCGCTGGGAGCGGGCCGACAGCCGAATTTCGCGATTCAAAAAATACAACACGGCGAAAAGCAGCGGTAGCGTTGCCAGCACCACGAGCGCGAGCTGCCAATTAATCGCCAGCATGATCGCCAGCACGCCGACCAGCATCAAGAGTTGCGCGGAAAAGTGGATCGCCCAGTCGGAGAACACATCGCGTATCAAATTCGTGTCGGAAGCGACCTTATTGAGTAATTCCCCGGAGCGCGAGCGATTGTGAAAAGACAGCGACAGTTGCTGCAGATGGGAAAACAACTCACGCCGCAAGGTGTAGACCATTTCGTAGCCGACCTTGGCACTCAAATAGGTTTGCAGATAAGCGAAGCCGCCGCTTAGCAAGGCGATCACCGCGATCGAGAAGGAAAACACTGCCAGCGCGACCATTGCGCCGCTCGCAAACAAAGGCTGTAGCCAAGCAAGCGGTGGAGACAGCGGCTTTGCTAACAAGATATAGTCGATCACCAGTTTGATGGGCCACGGCGCCAGAAGCTCCATGGCGGTGGCCCCCAACAGACTGATGAAGGCGAATGCAATACTCCACTTGCGCGCGCGCAAGTCGGTCAGGACGATGCGCTTGAAGCGCGAGGCGCCGGCGGTCATCGACTCACTTCTTGTTCCAAGTTCGCGCCCAGATCGATGCCGCTGGTAGCAAGCGCCACGAGTCCGGGCACTTTTTCCCGCCAGCGCGGTTCCTGCGCAATGGTAGCGCGATAGGCTTTATTGATGAGCTGGACGCGCGCGTGCCAAGCAATCTCGGCATCGGTAACTGTCCAGGTGACATGGCTGCGATAGCTCGCGAGCAACACCCGGGCGACGCGGGCCGATAGGGTTCGATTCATCTGTGCAGTTATGCCACGAGCAAACTGGCTGGTGTGAGGATCGACGATGAGGTCGGCTAAATCTTGCGCCGGATCGCCATGCGACCACTCGTCAAAATCAAACAACGCCACCGCGCCGTCAGCCGTGATGAGAAACTGGCCAAAATGCACGTCACCATGGATCACTGCTTCCTGCGCCGGCGGTAACTCCGCCAGCTCCGATCGCCCGCGCGCAATGGCCGCCTCCAACTCAGCGGCGAGCTCGGGCAACAATTGCCCCAGCTTGCGCGATTTCTTGCGCACATCCTCAAGCCGAGCTTCACGCGTAACGGTTGTCTGCATCGGCAGATCCGCGGCGTGCAGCCTCGCAAGGCAATTCCCAATCGCTGCCAGGGGCGCGTCATAGTTTCCCCCATCGACCACGACGGTCAGCGGGGCTCCACTCAGCTCCTCTTGCCACACCGTGCGCACCGCGGCGCCGTAGCCTAGCGGTCGTGCTACCCGGGCACCCAGTGCACTCGCCGTGGCATGGCAATGCCGCATACGATTGAACACGCGTACGCCGTTGTCGTCAGCAAACACCTTTGCGTACAGCACGAAGCGCTCGCGCGTCACACCAAAATTAATATCGTAACGCAGAATGCAGCGCTGTTCGGGACGGTAGCGCACGACTTGTACAGCGATGTCAACAATCGATTCCGGACCTGAGAAAGGCAGGTTGGCGTAAGGCAAATGGTGGACAACCCGCGCCATATCAAGCAGTTCGCGCAACTGCGGCAAACGCGGATCGTCCGGAAAGTTCCACACAATCATGTCCAGTTCCGGCACATGCTGCGCGCCATCCGGCTGCGCCAATACATCAAACTCAAGTCGGCTGCGTCCATGCAAATAGGCGCGGCAGTACAGCATCGGGTTGTGGGAATTGTTGCGTTTGGGTGCAGCATCGAATTCGTAACACACGCACAGAAACGACTTGTGCCATGAGACGGGATTTAAGTACGTGCGACAACGCGCATATTGCACATTGCACGCTGTAAATTCGAATGGCTTGCCTAGCAAGGCCGGCAGTTGCTTACGCCACGCCTCGCCCATGGCAATCGTGTCAGTGAATCGCGCAAACGCCTGCACCGGTGAATCACATGATAAAGCTGTCATGGTATATCCCGGTTTTGTTGCCGCTCAGGGTAAATGTCGCGATCTCGGTCTCGGCGCCAAGTCGGATGCGATAAAGGAATTTGTTGCGCAAACGCAGTTCGGGCCAGCGCTCGCGCGGCCATCCCAGAAGCCCGCCGAGCAGGACGCGGTTGGTGCCTCGATGCCCCACGATGAGGGCGGAACGCCCTTGGTGCCGCTGCAAGATATCTTGCAGCGCTTGGCTAACGCGATGCGCAAGGTCCTCAAAATGCTCAGCCTCTGGCACCTGGCAACCCCACATGTCGGCTTGCCATTGTGCCCACATTGCTTGCGCCTCGGGATCGCGTTCGTCCCGATAGCGCCCTTGCAACAAACCCAGATTGATCTCATTGAGTGCAGGCAGGGAGGAAATCGGCATTCGTTTTGCGACCGCAGTGGGCTGTGCCGTGTCGATAGTGCGTTGTAGAGCGCTGGTGTAAATAGCGGCGAGGTCTTCATCCCGCAAGCAATGAGCTAACGCCTCACTTTGCTGTTGCCCTTTGGGAGACAAGCCGGGATTGAGTTGACCGGTCACGCGGCTTTGATTGTTCCATTCGCTTTGGCCGTGCCGCGCGAGGTAAAGCGTGGTGACGATGGAATTATCGGCAATCGGTAGCTGGCCCATCATGCCGCCCGCACAGACTCGCCCATCGCGCCGCCAACCAATGCTGCGGAATGAACAAATAGACCACCGTCGGCAATTCGCTGAGCTGCGCCTACCAAGTTGTCCAGAGTTTCCATGCGCCCAAGTTTAAGCGACGTCACGCAGCGTAGCGTGCGCTCATGTATCAAAGCACTCGCGGTGAACCAAGCTATGTCTTTCTCTGGCGCCGGCCAAGAGGCGCGCTGCCGATAGGCAGCGACGACGGCGGTCAATGTCGGCTGCAAGGCTTCCAAGGGCTCATCCTTTAAGCAACCGCGATAGATCAGTTCAGCAAGAAAGCTGCCCAGATCGGCGAGCGGCGGACCGATCGACAGGCAGTCCATATCAACCAAATAGACCTGGGTGGGACTGATCAAGATATTGTTGGAATGCAGATCGCCATGCCACGTACCTTCGTAGTCCAGATTCAAAAGACCCGCGCTAGTCACCAGGATGTCGAAAGTCTGACCCAGTGCGACAGCGCAGCCGGGATGTGCTGCGGCGACGACTTTCCTCGCAACGATCAGGCGATCGATCAGATCGCCCAGCATCATGCGGCGTGGGCTCGTCACCGGTGTGGCATGCAATGCTGCAACCGCCCGCGCGACGCGAACCAGAAGCGCGTTGTCGACTACGCCAGACACGAGCAGCGAGAGGAGCGTGACGCCGGGTACACGCTCCTGCCACAGCAGGCGATGTTCGTTCTGATACACAATTGGCCTAGCGTACGACACGTCAGAGTGTACGTTGCGCCAGAGCGCAACCATGTCGCGGTGGGTTTGCGCCCCCGCATCGTCATAGCGGTTTTTTCCGAGTATTTCCCAAGTACGGCGTGCAGCGCTTTCTACATGGCTTAAGGTCAGGGTAACGCTGACGCAACAGGTATGTTCCGGGAAATAATTGGAGATATCATGGGTTAAGTCGACAATCACCCAGCCATCACCCCAGCGTTCGCGCACCACTTCTGGCAACAGATTCGCGCGCAGTTGGGTAGCGTCCACTAAGAGCGGTAAGGCATCTAACTTGCGTTCGTTTGGGAACGCCCACACCACCATATTGAGCGACGGGATAAGCGTGACCGGCGCAATATCCAGTGTAGCGATGTTCGCCTCGAGCAATGCTTTTACATAGTGCGCTCTTGCGTCGTCCGGCGCATAGATGCCGGCGCACAGCCGCTGCTCGCGCCTGCCCTTCCTATCGCACAGCTTGACTTTGTAGCCGATGATGCAGTTGCGCTGTGGGCGATACTTTATCCGCTCAATCTCGCACGCAGTCACTTCGAAGCCAGTGCCATGCCGGGGGCGCAGGTGTTGCTCGAACACGCGCTGCATGGCCTGCTCATCGAGCACCACCGCCAGTAATGGCAAGACAACATCGGTCGGCACGACGCGGGTTGCGACCATTGGTTAGCGGCCCCATCCGTTGTTAATTTGACCCAATTCACTCAATCGCGCCCCTTGGTTAGCGTGGACGGCGACTATTGCTCCATAGGCATCTTTGCGCAGCAGTAAATAGCTACCGCTGAATAGATAAGGACCAAAGCGCCAAGGACGTGTTTCGCCGCTCGAATAAAAACAATAGTCCGTGGTGCTGCGCTTGCCGGCGCCAATACTGATGTAGAAGGCACAGGCGCTAGCGCCCGATCCGTCATCGGCGGTCACCCGTAGTTCACGCATACTGATAGTCGGTGCTTGATCTCGATACGGATACAGCACGGTTTGAAATGCCGCGTTGGTATCGTTTTGACTGAAACGCACAATCGGCGCTGCGTGTTTGACACCATAACGATACGAAACAAAGCCCGGCTCGACAGCAAGCTCCACGGCGCCGTCGCGCTCCTCCTGTGCGATGATCAGTTTAGGCGCACGAACCAACAGCGTGCCGCGCTCACGCTTGATCGTGACGCGATCCTGTGCCTGCTCGTTTAGGTGAAACAGTAAATCGTAGCGGTGTGTGCTGGAGCTGGTAAGCGTATCGCAGCATATCCAATACTCGCCGAACGCAAAGAATATGCGCCGTTCATGTACTGCGTCATATTCCTGGCTGCGGGCGATGCCGTGCAAAAAATCAAAGCGCGAGTTGCTCGCGAAAGCACGCAATTCGTGTTGTGGCGCGAGTCCCGTTACTTTGTGGCGCACGCTGCCATGGGCGTGGCGCGAAGCTTCCTTGATGGCGCGAGGCTCATAGCGCGTCTGGTTTTTGCCGTCGACAACGACGGTATTGTGATAGGCGGTGCCGCGAAATTGTACACGCCAGTTGACATCGCCCGCTTCGCTGTAGGTATAACGGCCAGGATCTACGACCAGTGAACTCCCGTAGGCTGCCAACTCAAAGCTGAGGCAATCGAAGTGGCCATGGTTGCCCGCACCGAGTGGGCCGCAGTCTAGAATCAAGTATTGCTCATCGCTAAACGCTTTGCCGTGCTCGCCCCAGCCGCTGCGCACGATACTGTAACCGCTATCGGCAAAATACACCGATCGCTTTGCGGGCGGCGTGCCGCGCCGGCCTTGCGTCGCGACGTACAGCATATCCTCGCGTCCATACAGCTCATAACCTTGCATCAGCAAATCGAGATAACTGCGCGCGTCGCCGTCACTTATGCTGGGCACGATGCCATCCGGCTTGTGGACGTGCATACTGAACTCGAGCGCTTTGATTAGCCGCTCGTCCATTGCTTCCGGCACGGCGATGGCGTTCAGCTTCGCCAATCGGCGCACGCAAAGATAGTTCTTCAAGACTAACTGGTGGTAGTCGGTTGAGAGCTCGCATTGGACACCATCGGGCAGTAGGTCCGTCTGCATGTTGCGAGCTATTTCCGGCAATGCGAATTCGACCCAGGCATTGGCGTGCTTCAGTTCGGGAAATACCACACCGGCCAGGAAAATAGCGTAGAGCTCGAGGGTGCGGTGATTGCGAGCCGGTGTCAGGTTGGTGCGCAGAAAATTCACCTGCTCAGCAAGTGAGTCGATCAGCTTAAGGTGAAACAAAGGACAAATAGCTGTCGGCTGCTCACGACTCACGAAATAGTAATAAGCGTAAATCCAGTTTTGCACCCGTCGGCCCGTCACGTCCGCGGCAATGAAACCCGGTGGCGTTTGCTCGATCCAGGATGTAGTCAGCGCCACCCACTTGTCGAGGTAACGCGGCTCCCCTGTGTCCGCGAAGGCCATGCCGAGGCCGACCGCGTAATAAAATTTGTGCAACAGAATATGCCATTCAACGTCACCACTCGGATTGGCGAGCCAATCGATAGGATCGGGCAGGTCCGAGGTCTCGCCGTTGAACTCGAAACGATTATTGAGTACGCCATCGATTTTGTCGCGTCGCGTTTCATCCGCATCGGGTACCGGGAAGAATCGCACATTCGGCCGGTTACGAAAATGGTCCAGCACCGCTTGCGGGCTAAGTTCCGCGAACGGCGAGCGCAAGACGCTGTCTTGCACGCGTTCTGCGGAAGGAACTCTTATTGCAAGACTCATGCCCTAACCTCCTCAAGCTGCATAGCATTAAGGAACAGCGCCTTGAGTTGCACCGTGGTCTTGCGTGAATCGAACATTTGGCACACGCGGTCGCGCGCCGCAGAGCCGAGGCGTTGACGCAGTGTCTCGTTTTCCAGAAGTTGTCGCAATGCCGCCGCCAATTGTTGTGGGTTGCGCTCTGGCACCATCAGGCCATCTATTTGATCACGCACCAGTTCAGGTATGCCGGATACAGCGGTGGTCACTACGGCAAGGCCGGTTGCCATCGCCTCCGCTAATACATTGGGAATACCGTCCCGGTCGCCGTCGGCCGCCACCAAACACGGCAAAGCGAATATAGCGGACTGGTAGTAGATACGCCGCAACTCGTGATGGGTAACGGGGCCGTGTAGACTGATCACATCATCGAGCGCGAATTCACTTATCTTGTTCTGAATTGATTCCCGTTGATCACCTTTTTCCCCGATTATGGCGAGGCGAAATGCAACGCCAGCCGCTTTGAGCAGAGCACACGCATCAACCAGGTCAGCGAATCCTTTCTTTTCGACAAACCGCCCCACCGCAAGAATGCGGGGCACCGGGCTGGATCGATGTCGTGGCGGCGGCGGGGCGAAAAACTCAGTGTCGAGCCCGTGATAAATCGTGTGGACATGCGCGCAGTTCGGAAAACGTTGTGCCAGGTGCGTTGCGTTAGCGCCGGTGCAAGTCGTGACAAAGCGCGAGGCGTTCAACTTGCGCGCGAGCAAATCGCCCGGGTTCTGGTCCGCTTGGTAAATGTCTTTCGCATGGGCGGTAAAGCTAAACGGGATCCCTGTCAACCGGCTGACGAACCAGGTAATAGTGGTGGCGCCGTGACAAAAGTGGCCATGCAAGTGGCGGATCGCAGGCGCCTCGATGACTTGCATGGCGATGTGACCCGCCTGTAAAAATTCTTTGACAAATACTTTGCGCAGCGGCGTTTGCCAGCCTTTGCGATACTTCACAGACATGGCCAGTGCCGCGCCTAGCGTGGTCAGGTAGGAGATAGGCCGCGCTTTGAACAAACGCCAATGTTGCTCGGCATACTTTGGCAGGTTACGCCACAACCACGCAACGATGTTGGCGCCCGAAAGCGAAGATACCGATGGCAGATAAGTGAGTGGCGCGCCGATGCGCTGGACAACGTCATGCACTTGGTCCATGTCGCCATGCTTTATGGCGAACAAGCGCAGTTTCATGCCTACCCGTTCCAGCAAGTAAATCTCGTGGGTAATAAAGGTTTCCGACAGGCGCGGAAAGCCCATTAGCACATAACCGATCTCGCCTACCGCGTAGCGGCCAGTTTGTGAAGAAACCAAGAGGGATAAGCCTTCAATCGCTACGCCGTTTTGTTCCGCTAACGCATCAGTTGGCATGCGAATATCCCTCTTGTGCTAGCGCGTCGATGATTGGCGTCTCGCTTCGCGGTATCCCGGCGAACAAGTCGCATAGCAAGCGCAAATTGCGGTCATTGCAAAACATTGTTTCGACCACATGCCGGCCTACCTTTCCCATGCGTGCTCGCAGTGCTGGATCAAAAAGGACAGCGGTAATGGCGTTCGTTAGCGCCACCGCATCTTGGGGCCGAATCAGCAGTCCGTTAACACCCTGTTTAATCACCTCAGGAATACCCGATACGTCGCTAGACACCACCGGCAGTTCCATCGCCATCGCTTCAAGCAAGACATTGGGTATGCCGTCCCGATCACCATCCTCCGCAATTTGACTCGGCAAAACGAAAAGCGTGGCTAGGCGGTACCGCTCGATCAACTCGGTGTGGGTCATTTTCCCGGTCAGAACAACGATTGATCTCAAACCATAACTATCGATCAGGCGCTGCAGTTTCACTTGCTCTTCGCCATAACCCACGATTTCACACCGGAAAGAAATTCCGGCGAGGTGCAGTGCCAGACAAGAGTTGATCAGCGTGACAAAGCCCTTCTTTTCACGCAGCCGCCCGACACTCAGGAGTAGCGGTGGAATGGTCTTGATCGTTTGAGCGTCGCTTGAGAAACGCTCGAGATCTACGCCGTGGTACATGCGGAAAATGTTCGCTGCGGGCGCGATCGCCGCCATATGCGTGCGGTTGTAACAGGTGCAGGTAACCGTAAACTTAGCGCCCTGCAACTTGCGTTGCAGGGTTTTCGGTTGTGCGAGATAAATATCCTTAGCGTGCGCGGAAATGCTGTACGGAATACCGGTCAGCCGGTTCACCAGTTCCGCAACCCCAGCGGGCTCGCTAATGAAATGGGCATGCAGATGGGAAATGCGGGACTGGCGCAATTTTTCGCCGAGGACGCCCGCGCGCAGCAAATCACTAAGCCCTTTACCTTCAGGGCGCCAAAGGGCGAACCATAGTGCTTCGAGATAGCGTAACGGATTGCGCAGCAGCAGCTTGAATTGCGCCACCAACGACTCAAGCGCGGCCGTTCCTACTGGCAAATAAGTCACACTCGCCCACACTTGGGCGAACGCCGAGTGAACGGCCGCGTCTTGCGGTGGATTCAAGGAAAAAATATGCAGATCAATGCCGAGGCGTTCGAGGCCGAGAATCTCCTCGAGAATAAAAGTTTCCGAGAGCTTAGGATAAGTTTTGACAAGAAAGCCTATCCGCGCGGGTGTCACTGGTTGATTCACGACGCTCTCTCAAGCTGATATTGCCGCTCCACTTCACCCGTGCCTTGGTTTCGAAGCAACAGGGTTATGGATTCCTGAATCTTGTCGAGCCCGCCCAGATCCACTTGATACAACAAGCGCGAGTGGACGTTGTTATTGGCCAGCTCTTCCGACACCATCGACACCAGCTTTCGTGGCGTCAAATGGTCCGGATGAAGCGCGCGGAATACACCTTTACGCTCCAAGCGATCGGCGCGAATCCACTGCTCCTTCACCGGCTTGGTACGGGGTACGATTATGGCGTGTTTCTTTAAGGTGAGCAGTTCGCATATCGTGTTATAGCCGCCCATGCACACCACCAAATCGGCCGCCTCCATCAGGCTGGCCATGTCGTCTGAAAAGTCGAGCAAACGAACACCGGAACATTCGCCCGCGAGCGCATGAATCTCGCGGCGGTGATTCTCTTGCATCTCGGGGCCGCAGACGAGAATCGATCTGATCGCGCGGCTCGGCGCGTTGTCACGTAGCCCCATAAGATAATTCGAAACCAATTGATAGCCATCTTCGCCGCCGCCGGGCGTGACCAGAACCAATGGCTCGCTAGTCACGCCATGGTCAGCGCGAGTTACTGAACGGGATACCAGTCCGCGGCTGCGCTTGATGTAACCGCAGAAACGAATTTTCGCGCGCGTCTCTGCTGGAAACCGATATTCGTGGCCAAGATCGAAGACTTCCGGCGAACCAACCACCAGCACCTGATCGTAATAACGTTCGATCGCCTCGTAGTAACCATTTTTCTCCCAAACTTGCGCGGTCGCTTCCGGGCTGTCGAGAATATCGCGCAGCAGCAAGACCATTTTTGGCCGTTGCAACCGGCGGCGCACCAAATCAAATACCGGGGCGAGTTCATTGCCTACACCAAAGGGTTTTTTGTCGACCAAAATCAAATCCGGCGCAAAATCGAGCACTGCGCTCAGGATAATGTTGGCCCGCAAACGCATGATGTCCGCAAAGCTGCTCTGCAAATATTTGACCTCGTAGCCGCCGCGCGTGGTGCGCGTGAGGCAGGGCAATTTGATGTAATCGATTCGCTGCGGAATGCGAAAGGCGTGCAACATCGGGGAGCCGGATATGATCAAGATTGACACGTCGGGATCCGACGCCGCCAAATGCTTGGAGATTTCTAGCATGCGGCGAATATTGCCGAGGCCGAATGTATCGTGCGAATAAACCAATATTCTTCTCATTGCAATTCCTCTCGTCCTGAGCGGTGGATCGTGTCAGCCCATATTTAATTAAGCGTGGTGAAGCGAATTGCGCTTGTATCGGCGATCTATCGAAGATCAGGCTTGTGCGGTTTCGAACCGACCTCTTGTCTGCAGATGGTGATCTGTTTAACGCACGCTTCGTGCCAAGAATGGTACAAAATAAATAAAGTAATAATTTCCCACTAATTCAATGCTATTTATTACAAAACTATGACATTCCCTCCGGACACGATCGCCTCAGGCCACAACCGCATTGGGGATATTCCCCATTGGTGGGGGTGAATGGGGAATTTCACCCAATTTTTGGGGTTGAGAATGAACCTTAGTTGGAACGCTGGATAATGATGTGCCAGAAGGCAATACCAGCGCGGCTCTCCGGCCATGCATTGCCACGGCCCAGTGTCCATGAGGCTCCTGGCGGGCCGATAGAAGAGAAACGGAAAAGGAGAAAAAACGCTAGGAGCCAGTCGGACTTAAAGAATCGCAGCGAAAAAGAGGCTGCGCGAGGACAGATTTTGACGATTTCGCCGGGCAATAGTCGTTCTATTGCCCAAGAAAGCGGCGAAATATGGACCGCTCAGCCTCTTTTGCAGCCGATTTC
>JAYTGZ010000080.1:0-5952 GCA_043733025.1 Pseudomonadota bacterium
GCGAGCGTGGGATCGTGAGTGACGATGATTAGGCTGGTCTGGTACTTCTGGTTGAGCGACAACATGAGATCGAACACGCCCTGCGCCGTGTGGCGATCGAGATTGCCCGTCGGCTCGTCCGCCAATAGACATGCGGGTTTCGTGACCAATGCCCGGGCAACGGCGGTGCGCTGGCGCTCTCCGCCCGATAGCTCCGCGGGCGTGTGATTTAGTCTATGCTCCAGCCCGACATCTGTCAGAATCCGCGCCGCCTGCTCATAGGATTGAGTCTTATTTTGGCGCCGGATCAACAACGGCATGGCGACGTTTTCCAGCGCGGTGAATTCCAGCAGTAGATGATGGAACTGGTAAACAAATCCAAGCGCCGTATTACGCAACACGCCGAGCTTGAGTTGCGACATCGTGCCGATGTCCTGCCTCAATATCGTCACCGTCCCTTGCGTTGCATCGTCCAGCCCGCCGAGTAAATGCAGCAACGTGCTTTTGCCGGAACCGGATGCGCCGACGATGGCCATCGTCTCCCCCGCTGTGACATCGAGGTTGATGCCGAACAATACCGGCACTTCCACTTTGCCCTGCAGGTAGGTCTTGTAAAGGTCGCGGCAAGTGAGAACCGAGGCGCCGTTATTCATAGCGCAACGCGTCGGCCGGCTTGATCCGCGACGCGCTCCAGCTTGGGTAGAGCGTCGCAAGCAAGGTCAAGACGAACGACACGAGCGCGATCACGCCCACGTCGCGCCACAGCAGTTCCGACGGTAGCTCGCTAATGTAGTAAACGCTCTTGTCCAGGAATGCGACGCCGAATGCACGCTCGATGGCCGGCACCACCACATCGATATTCTTCGCCAGCAACGCACCACCGCCCACGCCGATCAAGGTGCCGAACACGCCGATTAACGAACCCTGCACCATGAAGATTAGCATGATGCTTTTCGGCGCCGCGCCTAGGGTGCGCAGAATGGCGATGTCTGATTGCTTGTCCGTGACCACCATGACCAATGTAGAAACGATGTTGAACGCCGCCACCGCGACGATGAGCAACAGGATCACAAACATGACGTTCTTTTCGATCTGCACCGCGCGGAAAAAATTCGCGTGGGAGCGCGTCCAGTCGGAAATATAGGCGTCGGCCGAGATCATCGTGGTGAGCTCCCGCGCCACTTTAGGGGCTTCGAATAGGTCATCGAGTTTGAGCCGCACGCCGGAGACTTTTTCATCCATGCGATAGAGTTTTTGCGCGTCGGCGAGATGAATCAGCGCCAATCCGTTGTCGTATTCGAACATGCCGACTTCGAATATTCCCACGACCGTGAACTGCTTGAGGCGCGGCACGATACCCGCTGGTGTCACTTGGCCCTGGGGTGAGATCAACACCAGTTTGTCTCCGGGAAAAGCGTGCAGCGCCCGCGCCAACTCCGAGCCCAACACGATGCCGAATTCACCCCGCTTTAGATCCGTCAGCTTGCCGTTTTTCATGTGCGCGCCGATTTCCGCCACTTGATCTTCCAGCTTAGGCTCGATGCCGCGGATGATCGCGCCTTGAACGTTGCTATCGAAAGACAGCATCGCTTGTGCCATCACATAGGGCGCGGCGGCCACGACGTTCTTTTGCTGCTTGGCGTCGGCGGCGATGTTAGGCCATCCGGACAGCGTGTTGTCCACGCCGCTGATTTGCACGTGCGACGCGACGCCAAGAATGCGTGCACGCAACTCCTTTTGGAAGCCGTTCATCACTGACAACACGGTGATCAGCGCCGCGACGCCCAGCGCGATGCCCAGCATGGAAATCAGCGAGATGAAGGAGATGAAATGGTTGCGGCGTTTCGCCCGGGTGTAGCGCAGGCCGATGAAGAGTTCGTAGGGTTGCAAGGATTTATTTTTTCTTTAAAGACGTAATTTTGCCACAACCGGCTCCGATAGTCGTCTCTGACGATGTTAAACTTCGCGCTCCATGCAATGCGATTTTCTTGTTCCGGGTTTACTCGGCGCCCCAAGTTCATACGCGATCAACGACATCGCCCCCGCGTTGGCGAAACTTATGGCGCGCGGTTCGTTTTCAACGGAAAACGTCGCTTCGACCGAGGCCTGGATCGCGCAACGCTTTAGGTTTACATCGGTCGAGGAAACGCATTCTTTTGCAGCTATCGCATTGCTCGGTGAACAACATGCTGTTCCGGGCGCGAGCCATTGGTTGCGCGCCGATCCGGTTCATCTTTCCGTAAACCGGGATCACGTAGTGTTGCTCGATGGCAGCCAACTCGAGATTACGCCGATGGAAGCCGCTGCGTTGTGCCAATCGATGCAGGCACACTTCGCCGCTGACGGACTTATCTTTCATGCTGCCCATCCCGAGCGCTGGTACATTCAGAGCGACCATCCGATTGCGATTCACACCAACCCACCTAGTGCCGTGCGTGGACGCAACGTCGCGAACTATTGGTTCGACGGCGCCGATCGCGCTCTGTGGCAAGGACGCTTGAGCGAGATGCAGATGCTGCTGCATGCCCACCCGGTCAACGAGGCGCGCGAAGAGGCGGGACAGTTGCCGATCAACGGCGTTTGGTTTTGGGGTGCGGGCGCCCTACCAGATGGGCTCAGGCAAATTTATTCGCACATCATCGCTCACAATGCCTTATTCGCCGGGCTAGCCGCACTGACCCAAGCGCGTTATACCGACACGGACGAATTTCATTGGGCCTCCTTGGCCTTCGCAATGTCAGATCAGACTCTCATCGTCCTCGACCAACTCGACAAATTCGCAGCTTATGGCGAATGGCATGCTTGGCGCGAGGCACTGGCGGCGCTCGATAAGGGTTTGTTCGAGCGCGCATTGCCGGCATTGAGGAATGGTAAGATCAGAGCGATTACCATCCACGCGCCCGATAAGAATCACGCCGCTAAGATCACGACGACGCGCTATGATCTGTTGAAATTCTGGCGGCGCGATTTTGTCGTCGAACATTGATCATGCCAAGGATAGTCGAGCGCAAATACTCACAAGATGACGCCGAGCGGCTCGTTACTGTCGGCGTTCATCCGGTTTTGGCGCGGGTCTTTGCCGCCCGCGGTATCACTTCTCCGACGCAACTCGAAAACAAACTCGACCAGTTGCTGCCCTACGCCGAGATGCGCAACGCGGTCGCCGCCGCGACACTGTTGGCGGACGCCATCGCCGCAAAACGCAAAATGATGATCGTTGCCGATTACGATTGCGACGGCGCGACGGCCTGCGCGGTTGGCGTACGCGGACTGCGAGCCTGCGGCGCGCTGATCGACTATCTCGTGCCTAATCGCTTCGAATACGGTTATGGCCTGACGCCTGAAATCGTACGTCTCGCTCACGAGCGCGAACCCGCTATCATCATCACCGTCGACAACGGCATCGCCAGCATCGATGGCGTGGCCGAAGCGAAGCGCTTGGGCATGCAAGTGCTGATCACCGATCATCACTTGGCCGGCGACGCGCTACCCGATGCGGACTGTATCGTCAATCCGAATCAGCCGGGATGTGGATTTTCCAGCAAGTCCATCGCCGGTGTGGGCGTGATGTTTTATGTGTTGATGGCGCTGCGCGCCGAGTTGCGCGCCCGGGGCCATTTTAATGGCGGCGCTGAACCCAATTTAGCATCGCTACTGGACATCGTCGCCCTCGGTACCGTCGCCGACGTAGTGAAGCTGGACAACAATAACCGGCGTTTGGTTGACCAAGGCGTCCGACGCATTCGCGCTGGGCAAGCCTGCGCGGGAATCAAGGCCCTGTATCGAGTCGCAGGCCGCGAGCCGCGCAAAGGCTCAACCTACGATTTGGGTTTCGTCCTCGGGCCGCGGCTCAACGCGGCGGGCCGGCTGGAGGATATGTCGCTCGGCATCGAATGCCTGATCACAGACGACGACAACAAAGCCATGCAATTCGCGCAGCGACTCGATGCCCTCAACCGCGAGCGGCGCGAACTCCAGGCCGACATGCAGGAAAGCGCCCTCGCCTCTTTGGAACGTTTCGAATTACGCGATCGAGTAAGCCTCTGCGTGTTCGATCCAGAATGGCATCAGGGCATCGTTGGTCTGCTCGCGGGACGGCTGAAGGACAAATTTCATCGTCCCGCCATTGCCTTCGCCCGCGGCAACAACGGCGAATTGAAAGGATCGGGGCGCGCGATCTTAGGCCTGCACTTGCGCGACGCCCTCGATCTCATTTCCAAGAAATCGCCCGCGCTCATCACCAAATTCGGCGGCCACGCTGGCGCGGCGGGACTGAGCATCCGCGAGGAATCCTTTGCCGATTTCGCCGCGCAATTCGAAGCCACCGTCGCGCAACTCCTGTCGCCGGCCGATCTCGAACAAGTGATCGAAACCGACGGCGAGTTAAGCGCCGAGCAAATCAAACTCACGCTTGCCAGCGCGTTAGCGAGCCAAGTCTGGGGTCAAGGTTTTCCCGCGCCGTTGTTTCAAGGCGTCTTCACCGTCGCCAATCAACGCATCGTCGCGGAGAAACATTTGAAACTCAAACTCACACAGGGTAACTACGAGTTTCAGGCGATCTATTTTTCACACACCGAGCCAGTGCCCCAAACCGTGCTGTGTATCTATCGGCTCGCGGTGAACGAATATCTCGGCTTGGAAGATGTCCAGTTGACGCTTGAGCATTGCCGCGAAGCCTAATCGTAGGGCGGGTCCCACCCGCCACTGCTGAGGGGGAACTTAAGTTGCCGATTGCTACTGCCCGATCAGTTATTTCACTCCAAATACTTTTTCGGCACCCTTGCCAGGAACCGCATCCAGCTTGGCTCCTGGCATAGCATGTTCGGAGAGCCGCACCCCGCTTGCCTCGTGGCGTGGCCAGTTCCGGGTTGGGGTAGCTAACGAGGCGTACTGTATAATTCGATGTTTTAAGAAATCAGAATCATGGAAGCCGAACGCCTCAACGCCCTCGCCGCTCAGCTCGACGATTTGATTCAGCGCACGTCCGAGTTACGGAGGTATCTTTGACTTCAATACCAAACATTCTCGCCTCATTGAAGTAAACAAGCTCGCCGAAAATCCGGCCATTTGGCAGGACGCGGAGAAAGCCCAGGCGCTGGGCCGAGAGAAGAAAACCCTGGAAGGCATCGTGTTGACGTTGGAGAGTCTGGATCAATCTTTGTCCGACTCCCGCGAGCTATTCGCCATGGCGCGCGATGAGAACGACGACGCCACCTTGGCGAGCATCGCTGACGATCTTCAGGGCATGCAGAAGACTGTCGCGGACATGGAGTTCCGCCGCATGTTTTCCAACCCGATGGATCCGAACAATTGCTTTCTCGACATTCAGTCTGGCTCGGGCGGCACCGAGGCGCAAGACTGGGCGCAAATGTTGTTACGCATGTACACGCGCTATTGCGAGCGGCGCGGCTACGCCGTGGACGTGCTGGAGGAATCGGCGGGGGAAGTGGCGGGCATCAAATCCGCTTCTTTGAAAGTCAGCGGCGAGTACGCCTTCGGCTTTCTACGCAGCGAGACGGGCGTGCATCGGCTGGTGCGCAAGTCTCCGTTCGATTCCGGCAACCGTCGCCATACCTCGTTTGCCAGCGTGTTTGTCTATCCCGAAGTAGACGATTCCATCGAGATCGATATCAATCCAGCGGACTTACGCATCGATACCTTTCGCGCCAGCGGCGCCGGTGGCCAGCACATCAACAAAACCGACTCGGCGATCCGCATCACCCACTTGCCGACCAACATCGTCGTGCAATGCCAAAGTGATCGCTCGCAACACCGCAACAGAGCCGAAGCAATGGCGATGTTGAAATCACGCCTGTACGAAGCGGAATTGCGTAAGCGGCAAGTGGAGCAGCAGAAACTCGAAGACTCCAAAACCGACATCGGCTGGGGTCACCAGATTCGCTCCTACGTGTTGGATCAATCGCGCATCAAAGACTTACGCACCAACGTCGAAATCGGCAACACCCAAGCCGT
>JAYTGZ010000081.1:0-2264 GCA_043733025.1 Pseudomonadota bacterium
CAACAGCCATCTTTTGCCGTTTGATGAATCCGGCGTACACGACCCCGGTTTGGAGGCGTTTCCCGAAAGCCGCCCGGCGACCACCATACTAGCCAAGCAACAAGGCGCGGCGCTCGGCGTGAAGGTGAAGCCGAAAGGCAATCGCAAGTTGCAACCCGTGGTGAATAAGTTCTTTTACTGGCTGCGCGCCAGCCGCTTGGAGACCGATCGCCTGGGTTATTGGTGGGCGAACCGGATGTTGACTTCGCACCGGCCGCTGGAAGAAAAGATGGCGTTATTTTGGCATGGCCACTTCGCCAACAACGAGGAGAAGGTGCGCGACTATCGCAAGATGAAGCGGCAACTGGCGTTGTTCCATGCGAAGGGAACGGGCAATTTCCGCGAGCTTTTGATCGGCGCGGCGCAGGATCCGGCGATGCTGGCCTTTCTCGATGCCGGCGTGAACGTGAAAGGCGCACCGAACGAGAACTTCGCGCGCGAGATCATGGAGCTGTTCACCATGGGCGTGGGCAACTACGGCGAGAAAGATATTCGCGAGGCGGCGCGCGCGTTTACCGGCTGGAACTACGAGGGTGTCGAGTTCAAGCAGATCATCGAGAAACACGATGACGGCGTCAAAAACGTCCTCGGCCGCAGCGGCAATTTCGATGGTGTGCAGGTGATCGACGTTATTCTGGAACAGCCCGCCACGGCGGAATTCGTGGCCGGGAAAATTTATCGGTACTTAGTGCGCCAGGAGTTGTCCGACGCTTCCAAAAAGCAACTCGCCGCTGTGCTGCGGGACAACAAGTACGAACTTGCGCCGCTCTTGAAAACGATTTTCCTGTCGAAGGATTTTTACAGCGCGCCTTCCATGGCGACGCGCATCAAGAGTCCGGTCGAACTGGCTGTTTCGACCTATAAGAAACTCGGTTTGAACGAGGTGCCGGGTGTGCCCGATTTCAACGATGCGACAGAGGCATTGGGGCAGCGCTTGTTCCGTCCGCCGACCGTTGCCGGCTGGGCGCAAGGCAGGGGTTGGATCACGCCGGGGCTGTTGTTGGAGCGCGGCAATTTCGCCCGCGATGTGTTCTTCCCAAACATCAATTTTATGCCACCGGATCGTTACCCTGACGATGAAACCATCCGCATCGTCAGCGCCAAGATCGATCAAGGTCTGGACATCACCACGGCCACCAAGCCGGAAGGCAAGGGCATGGGCGGCGGTGGCGAGGCGATGATGGCGATGGCCAATGTCATGGCGGACCGCGACGAGGATTTCAACACGCGTTACGCCAGTTTCCGCGGCTGGCAGATGGCCACGGAAAAAGTGAAGCCGATTCCACGCCGTACCGCCCAGCTCGATTTGACGGGCATGGTGAAAGCGCAGAAGTTGGCCACGACGACGCAGGTGGTTGATTATCTGTTGGCGCGTTTCTTACGCACCGCCGCCGATAGCGCGGATCGCACGCGTTTGATCGAATTCTTGAACAGCGAACTGGGCACGGACAAAGTGAGCGAAGCGGAATCCTATCTTGAGGAACCTTTGCGCCTGGTGCTGCATCTGATAATGAGTTTGCCCGAGTATCAATTAGGTTAGTAATTTTTAAGGTAAAGAAGATGAAAAGCGATAAGTATTTTGACCAACGCATAAGCCGTAGATCCTTGCTGTCCGCGGGCCTTGCGGGTATCGGCCTGAATGGCGCACGGCTGTTGGGGGTGCCCTTGGCATTCGGACAAATGGCGCAGGCGATGGCGGCGGATGCGGCGAGCAAGGATCGCATTCTCGTCGTCGTCGAACTTTCCGGTGGTAACGATGGCTTGAACACGCTGGTGCCCTTCGGCGACGACGCATACTACAAGCATCGTCCGACGATCGGCATCAGGCCCGATAAGCTGCTTAAGATCGACGACCATTTCGGCTGGAATTCCGGCATGGCCGGCTTCGAGAAATTGTACAAAGACGGCAAGCTCGCCATCGTCCACGGCTGCGGTTACGACCAGCCGTCGTTTTCTCACTTCACTTCCATGGCCTATCTGCATACGGCGGCGCCCAATAGCGGTGAAGAATACGGCTGGGTCGGCCGTCTTGGCGATGCGTTGCAACCGAAATCCACACCGAACTACATCGTCAACATCGACGCCACGCAATCACTGGCGGTGAAGAGCCGCGTGCATGTGCCGGTCGTCTTTGATGAGCCGGAGCGCTTCACGCGCAAGGGAAGCTTTCAGGAAAAGCCGCAACTCGATCACGTTACGCAAGTCACCAACGACGCCAACCCGTC
>JAYTGZ010000082.1:0-8272 GCA_043733025.1 Pseudomonadota bacterium
AGGACGATGCCCAGACCGTCACCATCGCCGCGAAGAAGTTGCAGGACATCCTGCGCTCATTGCCGGACGATGCCGAGATCGTGCTCGATGGCAAGGAAAGCCGTTTGACGCTAAAGGCGGGCAACTCGCGCTTCTCGTTGCAGACATTGCCGGCGGCGGATTTTCCCAAGCTCGCCGATAGCGGCGACGAGTTGACCAGTTTCAGCCTCAACCGCAAGACCTTCAAAGCGCAGCTTGAGAAGGTTCAGTACGCCATGGCCAATCAGGATATTCGCTATTACCTCAACGGCATGTTGTTATCCGTCGCCAACGGCAGCGTGATCACGGTGGCAACCGACGGCCATCGTCTGAGTTTCGCCGTGAGTCAAATGGCAGGCAGCGATAGCCAAGCCGAGGTCATCTTGCCGCGCAAGACCGTGGCGGAGTTGATCAAGCTTCTGGACGACGGCGATGCGGACGATAGCGTTAAAGTGACCTTGCGCACCAATCAGGTTAAATTCGATCTCGGTCACGCAGAGCTATCGTCTAAACTTATCGACGGCAAGTTTCCCGACTACACCAAGGTTATCCCGTCCGGCTATAGCAAACACATCACGCTCAATCGCATTCGCTTGCAACAAGCGTTGAACCGCGCCGCAATCCTATCGAATGAAAAGATACGCGGCGTGAGAGTGGTGCTGACCAAGGACGTCATGACCGTCGTCTGTAGCAACAACGAGCAGGAAGAAGCGCAGGAAGAACTCGCCATTGCTTACGACGGCGAGCCCTTGGATGTCGGTTTTAACGTCACCTATTTGCTCGACGTGTTGAACCACACCGATACCGAAGAAGTCGTTTGGACGTTCGGCGACGCCAATTCCAGCTCTTTGATTACCGTGCCTGGCGACGAGCAATTTAAGTATGTTGTCATGCCAATGCGAATTTAAGCTTTAGATCAAAATTACCTTAGGAAAAATTACGCGTGACCGACAAGGAAAGTAAAAAGCCGAAGAGCGGCGCCGCAGAAGACGATTACACCGCCGATAACATCCAGATCCTCAAGGGACTCGAGGCCGTACGCAAGCGGCCCGGCATGTACATCGGTGACACCAGTGATGGCACCGGATTGCATCACATGGTATTCGAGGTGGTCGACAACGCCATCGACGAAGCCCTGGCAGGCCATTGTGACGATATCAAGATTGTAATCCACACCGACAACTCCATCAGCGTGGTGGATAACGGCCGGGGCATCCCGACGGACATCAAAGAAGATGACGAATTCAAGCGCTCCGCGGCGGAAATCGTCATGACGGAATTACACGCCGGCGGCAAATTCGATTCAAACTCCTACAAAGTTTCAGGTGGCTTACATGGTGTCGGCGTGTCGGTGGTGAATGCGTTGTCCGATTGGCTTAAGCTACGCATCTGGCGCAACGGAAAAATCCACCAGATGGAGTTTCGCGGTGGTTTCGCCGTCGCTCCGTTAGCTGTTACCGGTAAAGCCGAAAAGCGCGGAACGGAAGTTCATTTCATGGCGTCAGTAGAGACCTTCACCCACGTCGAATTCCACTGGGAAATTATCGCCAAGCGTCTGCGCGAACTCTCCTTCCTCAACAACGGCGTCAAGATTGAACTCATCGATCAGCGCGACGGCAAGAGCGAGAATTTTGCTTACGCCGGTGGCATCAAGGGTTTCGTCGAATACATGAACCGCGCCAAGACCGTGTTACACCCGAAAGTGTTTCACGCCGTCGGCGAAAAAGATGGCATGACCGTCGAGGTCGCGATGCAGTGGAACGATTCCTACACCGAATCGTTGCAATGCTTCACCAACAATATTCCTCAGCGCGACGGCGGCACCCACCTGACCGGCCTGCGCCAAGCGCTGACACGCACGCTGAATAACTACATCGAAAAAGAAGAGCTCGCGAAAAAAGCCAAGGTTGAAACCACCGGCGATGACATGCGCGAAGGCTTGACGTGTGTGCTTTCCATCAAAGTGCCGGAACCAAAATTCTCGTCGCAAACGAAAGATAAGCTCGTCTCCAGTGAAGTTCAACCTATCGTGCAAGAGGTCGTTTCCAGCAAACTCATGGAGTTTTTGCTGGAATGTCCGGCGGACGCGAAGATCATCTGCAACAAGATTATTGACGCCGCCCGCGCGCGCGAAGCTGCGCGCAAAGCGCGCGAGATGACGCGGCGCAAAGGCGTGCTCGACGGCATGGGATTGCCCGGCAAGCTCGCCGATTGCCAGGAGAAAGATCCGGCGAAATGCGAACTCTATCTGGTCGAGGGCGATTCTGCAGGCGGCTCGGCCAAGCAAGGCCGTGATCGCAAAAATCAAGCCGTGTTGCCGCTGAAAGGCAAAATCCTAAACGTTGAACGAGCGCGTTTCGACAAAGTCATTTCTTCGCAGGAAATTGCAACGTTAATCACCGCGCTCGGCACCAGCATCGGCAAGGATGAATACGCGCCCGACAAACTGCGTTATCACCGCATTATCATCATGACCGACGCGGACGTCGACGGCTCCCACATTCGCACATTGTTGCTGACATTCTTCTATCGGCAAATGCCCGAACTGGTCGAGCGCGGCCACATCTACATCGCCCAGCCGCCGCTGTACAAAGTGAAACACGGCAAGGACGAACGCTATCTCAAAGACGATCAAGAGTTGAAACAACACCTACTCAAGCTTGCCTTGAAAGATGCGGAACTCGTCACCGGCAAGGGCGAGGAGCCGATGCAACGCCCCACATTCGAGAAAATCGCCCGCGAATATTTACTCGGCGAAGCGGTTATCAATCGTTTGGCGCGCCTCATCGAAGAGCGAGTACTACACGCATTATTGATCGCACCGGACATCGACCTTGCCACCGAAGCTGGCGCGCAAGCGACGGCGCAACGAATCGTCCAAGCCATCGGCAGTACGGAAATCAAAATCGCCATCGAGCGCGACGAACGCTTCGAGGGCTATCGTTTGAACATCCTGCGTATGAGCCACGGCAATGCCTATACCACCTATCTCGATCAAGATTTCGTCGACAGCGGCGATTACGCGCAGATTCAAAAAACCGCCGGCGTACTCATCGGCCTGATCCGCGAAGGCGCCACCATCAAGCGCGGCGATCACGAACTATTCGTCGTGTCGTTCAAACAGGCGCTCGACTGGCTGCTCGACGAAGCGCGCAAAGGCCTCACTGTTCAGCGCTACAAAGGCTTGGGCGAAATGAATCCCGCACAGTTGTGGGAAACCACCCTTGATCCCAGTACGCGCCGTCTACTCAAAGTGCAAATCGACGATGCCATTGCCGCCGATGAAATCTTCATCACTCTAATGGGAGACGAAGTCGAAGCGCGCCGCAACTTTATCGAGCGCAACGCGCTGGGCGTGCGGAATTTGGACGTGTAGATCACGCCAAGCCAGAACTCGCATGGATATTGCCGCCTAGGAGCCCGTCCCGCCATGAGGTAAGCAGGATGCGGCTCATGGCGGCATCTCAAGAAATTTGACCACTCAGCGTTGGCGAAGCCTGACAAGTCAAAATAAGCAATGACTGAAGCCAACGCGGCACGAGGAGAATACTGGACTGAGCGATGACTTTTTCCGCCGGATTGATCAAGACCACCGGAATCGACACGACCCGCTCAGCGACGGCCACCGGCCACTGCGGTGCGACGTTTTTGCGCCCGCCGGTGCTGCGAATCGGCTAAACTGTGTTTTTAATTTCAACTGGAAACTCCCCCATGAATCGTTATCTAAAAACGTTTGGAACCCTAGGGTTCATTTTTTCTCTTTTCTTGCCGCTGCTTGGTTTTGCCGCGGACAAGTCGGTGGTCGGTACTTGGAAGCTGCTGTCATGGGTGTCGGAGGACGCGGAATCGGGCAAGATCTCCAACGTCTTCGGCGAGCGGCCTAATGGGCAGTTGATCTACACAGCCGGCGGTCGCATGATCGTCAATATCTCCGCCGACGGCCGCAAGCCCCTCAGTGGTGATCGCTTCACCACGCCGGCGGACGAGCGTGCGCAGGCTTTTTCAACTAACATCGCTTATTCCGGCGCCTACGACATCACGCCCGAGGGCATCAAGCACCACGTCGAAGTGGCGACATTTCAAAACTGGGTCGGCACCGAGCAATTCCGCTACGTTACCGTGGACGGCGATACGATGAATGTCAAAACGCCGTCCATCAAAGGCCCGCCCGACGGCAAGACAAAGGTGATGACCTTGGTATTCAAGCGGCTCGAATAAACTCTGAGGCGTGCGACCATGCCAAAAAATCCCTTTCATCTAGCCGCCCCAATAGCACCGCGCGTGCCAGGTTGCCTATCTGGGAATGCGGCTGCTTGGATTAAAATGTCGTGGTCGATTAATTTTTCACAGCCGGGCGATTTAAACTCGGCGCACGCTTAGCGTGGGTCGGTAGGTTGGTGTTGAGGGCACCGAATCTGCGAAACAAATCCTAGTTCTCTACCGATTTCACCACACCTGAAAGTGTGGTATTGGGTGGCAATCAAGGGTTTTCGTCAACAGCGAGCGTGAGTCGTATTCGTCAGTCCAGAAAACAGAAAATCATTCCCCATAAACTAAAAGGCCGCTCCCCGAAGGAACCGGCCTATCAGACCCATTATAAAAACTTCGGTACGTTAAGCTAACGGTCAGCGCGAAGCGCTGTCTTTATTCATCAAACGCCGTCAACTACTTCGCGTTGATAATTACTTCCACCCGGCGGTTGGGCGACAGGCACGCGATGAGCGCTTTGTTTGCCCGGGCGCCCGGACATTCCATCACCGGTTCGGTATCGCCTTTGCCCCTGCTTTCCATCATGGCCGCATCGACGCCGCGGCGCACCAGGTAATTCATGACGGTGGCGGCGCGTTTTTCGGATATTTTCATGTTGCCCGTCGGCGAACCCAAGCGATCAGCGTGGCCGACGATCATGATGCCGACCGCGCCCTTATCCATGGCCATGATCTTGTCGGTTAACTCGTCCAGCCGTTGCTTGCCGCCCGGCAGCATGTTTTGTTCATCGGCCTTGCCGAATTTGAACAAGGCGTCGCCTTGCAGGGTGACTTTTTCCATCATCGCAGCGTCGCCGCCTTCGGCGCGAGGTTTCATGGGTTTGCCGTCCGCACCCATCTCGCCAGTGGCCGCCTCGCCGGCCTTATCGGACCCCTGGCCCGCGCCGCCCGCCTCTTTGCCCGCCATTACGCCCCCGGCGCCGCTGGTTGAATCGGAGTCGGCGGGTAACGGCGTTGCGGTCGCCGCGCCCGCCGCCGCATCACTGTTGCCCTGGGCGCCGTCGGTGGTCGATTTGGCGAGCTTCGCCGCTTCGTCCCGGGCTTTCTTTTGATCGCTGGCGAAGGTGACATCCGCACCCGGACTGTCGATCACGCCGCGCTCATGCGCCGGACTGCTTGAGCGGTTGAGCCAACTACAACCCGAGGTTAATAGGGCAAAGATGAGACTGGATAGTACCAGCCCGCGGTAGGAAGAAAGCATCATTTCCACTCCTTGTAGATGACGAAAGATGCGCAATAATAACCGCAATTTCATAAGCTGCGTCAAAAAACCCGCGGCATTTCGCCTTTAGCCGCGATACTTCAGCATGGGTCAAAGAATGAACCCTGCCTATCCGGTTGATTGCCAATCATGCCGCCGGGTGATTCCACTCACCGCTGTAGAGCGTCTCGAAAGGGGGGTGCTTATGCACGCGCCGCGAGACCCAGGACAGAACGGGGGGCCATACCGGAAAATTAGCTTGGAGTCACCGGTTGGGCAATCAACCGGATAAGCACGGAACACTGATTACGGCGCGCGGCCCAGAATCAATGACAACAAGCCGATGAAAATTGGCTGATGCAGCATGTAGATGATCAGGCTATGACGGCCGCCGAACGCGAGCAGTTTCGCGGCGGGATTTGAAAAATTGAATTTGGAATACTTCTCGAACCAGCCATTGACTTGGGCGCGCCGCGCGAGGAACATGCCGATTAACACCACGCCGAACCACGGCAGGAGCGGGACATAATCTTCCGTGTAGGGTTTATGGGTCATCATGCCGATCCACTGCAATGGCC
The DNA here is from genome assembly GCA_043733025.1 of Pseudomonadota bacterium. Classification (GTDB taxonomy): domain Bacteria; phylum Pseudomonadota; class Gammaproteobacteria; order Burkholderiales; family JALYOK01; genus JALYOK01. The sequence continues at coordinate 6,066 of JAYTGZ010000082.1, forward strand.
GCTGGTCGAACAATCGCAGTTGCATGGTCGATCCGAATACGATGAGCGTGGCGCCGAGAATCAAGTTTAGCCAGGTGTATCGCAGAAACGCCAAGCCCAACACGCTTGCGACGAAAATGAAATGCAGTATCCCGAAGAAGATGAAAGTCTTGGGAAATATAACGTAACTTCCCGCGCTCGCGAGGGCGGCGCAGGCGCCGACGCCAAGGAGGCGCTTGCCGTAGCGCTTCCAATCGAGTCCGCGTCCTGGGCCTAGGACGAGGCTCACTCCGGCTAAGCCGGAAAACAGGCTCACGATCACCGCACGGAAGCTGAGCCAACGGATATCGCTATTGAAATCGAAGGAAGCCACCCCGAAGTAGTTCAGGTCAAACGTGAAGTGGTAGACGAACATGAGCGCGATGGCGACGCCGCGAGCGAGATCCACCAAAATGTAACGCCGCGCAGGCATTGACTCTGCGTGGACTTTTGGCTTGGGGGCCACATTGGTATTGGGTTTACGTGGTTTGCTCATCTTGTAGTGGGTTTATGGGAAAATTTAGCTATTTCCCCCTCCCACTGGGATGGGAATAGGCGCGGGATATTCAACGGTATAATTCTTAAATTCTAAGCAAGGCGAATTTTTCAACTTATGAATCCCCTACTCGATTTTTCCGGTCTGCCGCGTTTTGCCGAATTCAAACCTGACTTTGTCACTCCCGCGGTCGACACGCTGCTGCAGGAAGGCAGCGCGGTGGTCGATCGCCTCACCCACGATCCGGGCCTGCCGGCATGGGACGATTTCGTCGCTCCGCTCGATAATGCCAATGAGCGCCTGAATCGGGCCTGGGGTCAGGTGAGTCATCTCAACGCGGTGATGAATTCGTCGGCATTGCGTGAAGTGTACAACGCCAACCTGCCAAAGATCACGCAATTCTATGCGGAGATGGGACAGAATCAGGCGTTGTTCGAGAAGTACAAAGCGTTGCAACAATCGCCGGAATTCGCGAGCCTCTCCGCGGCGCGAAAGAGAATAATCGAGAACGAGTTACGCGATTTTCGTCTCGGCGGCGCGGAATTGCCGGACGACAAAAAAAAGCGCTTCCTCGTCATTCAAGAGGAGCAAGCGGCGCTGTCATCCAAATTTTCCGAGAACATCCTGGATGCGACGAATGCTTTTTCGCTCACCATCGAAAACGAAAAAGAACTGAGCGGTATCCCCGCCGACGTGTTGCAAACTGCGGCGGAAGCGGCCCAGAAGGACAGTAAGTCCGGCTGGAAATTCACCTTGCACGCGCCGTCCTATCTACCGCTGTTGCAGTATGCGGACAACCGCGCCTTGCGCGAAAAAATGTATCACGCGTATCAGACGCGGGCGGCGGAATTCGAGCATCCCGAGTGGAACAACACGCCGTTGATCGAGCAAATACTCAAGCTCCGAGACGAGGAAGGCAAGCTGCTCGGTTATGAAAATTTCGCCGAGCTTTCGCTGGTGCCCAAAATGGCAAGTTCACCGCAACAGGTGTTGGATTTTCTCAATGATCTCGCGCAGCGCGCTAAACCCTATGCGGAAAAAGACGTCGCAGCGCTGCGCGAATTCGCCATGCGCGAGTTGGACCTGGACACGATGGAGCCGTGGGATCGCACCTACGTCGCGGAGAAATTGCGCGGCGAGCGTTATAGTTTTTCCGAGCAAGAGGTGAAGCAATATTTTCCCGAACCGCAGGTGTTGGCCGGCATGTTCCGCGTGGTGGAAACGCTGTACGGCCTCACGCTGGAGAAAAGTAACGCTCCGGTCTGGAACAAAGACGTAAAGTTCTTCGACATCCGCGACCGCAATAAAAAACTCGTCGGCCAATTCTATTTGGACCTTTACGCCCGCGACACCAAGCGCGGCGGCGCGTGGATGGACGACGCGATCACGCGCCGGCGCGTGGGCGGCGGCATCCAAACCCCCGTGGCGTATCTCAATTGCAATTTCTCCGCGCCCGTCGGCGGCAAGCCCGCGCTATTCACCCACGACGAAGTGATCACCCTGTTCCACGAATTCGGCCACGGGTTGCATCATCTGCTGACGCAAGTGGAAGACCTCAGTGTCGCCGGCATCAATGGCGTGGAGTGGGACGCGGTGGAACTCCCGAGCCAGTTCATGGAAAACTTTTGCTGGGAGTGGGACGTGTTGCAACATATGACGCGCCACGTCGACACCGGCGCGGCGCTACCGAGGG
>JAYTGZ010000083.1:0-5992 GCA_043733025.1 Pseudomonadota bacterium
TAAGATTACCTTGACTCGCAAACAAACATCGGAGATCAAGAAATCCGATGCCACCGGCAAGGCGCGCACCATACAAGTGGAAGTGCGCAAGAAGCGAGTTTTGGTCAAGCGCGATGCGAACGAACCGGCGCCCGTGGTCGAAGTCGTTGAGGCCAAGCCGCTGGCCCCGGTGGTCAACGCGCAGGAACAGGCGCTGCGCGAGGACGAGGCGCGAAAGCACGCCGAGCTGGTTGCCCGCCAAACGGAAGATATCGCGGCGAAGAAGAATCGTGCGACCAAGGAGAAAAAAGAGCCAGAGCCTGTACCTGCGGTGGCTGAAGCGGCGCCCTTGGCAACGCTAGCCGCTGACACGGCAACGCTGGTTGACGCTACGCAGGCGCCGCAGCAAGGGTCCCCCGCAACGGCTACGACGACCATCGGTAGCACGTTGCATAAGCCTCTGGTCAAGCCCGAAGACAAGGCCGATAAGAAGGCCGCAAAGAAGGCGAAGACTCCGAGCGTTACTTATGTCGACGAAGCGGCCAAAAAGCGCGGCGGACTCAAAGGGCGCGGCGATAACAGGCCCACGAACACGGGCTGGCGTGGCCACAAAACCAAGGCGGCGAAACAGCAGCCGTCGACGGAAGCGGCGCAACAATTCCAATTGCCGACGGAACCCATCATTCATGAAGTGCTTGTCCCAGAGACCATCACCGTGGCCAATCTTGCGCAGAAGATGGCCATCAAAGCCGCCGAGGTCATCAAGGCGTTGATGAAGATGGGCAGCATGGTCACCATCAATCAAGTACTCGATCAAGAAACCGCGATGATTATCGTCGAGGAAATGGGCCATATCGCCAAGGCTGCCAAGCTAGACGATCCCGATACCATGCTGGCGGAAAGCGGTGTGAGCGCCGTAGTTGAGGGAACGGCGGAATCGCGTGCGCCGGTAGTGACCGTGATGGGCCACGTCGATCACGGCAAAACGTCTTTGCTGGACTTTATCCGCCGCACTCGTGTGGCGAGTGGCGAAGCCGGTGGTATTACCCAACACATCGGCGCCTACCACGTGGAAACGCCGCGCGGCATGATCACCTTCCTCGATACGCCCGGGCACGAAGCGTTTACCGCGATGCGTGCGCGTGGCGCGAAAGTAACCGATATCGTGATTCTCGTCGTTGCCGCCGATGACGGCGTGATGCCGCAAACCATCGAGGCGATTCATCACGCGAAAGCGGCCAACGTGCCGCTGGTCGTGGCGTTGAATAAGATCGATAAGCCAGAAGCCAATGTCGAGCGCATCAAACAAGAACTGGTCGCGCAAGGCGTGTTGCCGGAGGAATACGGTGGCGATGCGCAGTTCGTGCCGGTCTCCGCGAAGAGCGGGCAGGGCATCGATGAATTGTTGGAGCGTATTCTGTTGCAGGCCGAGGTGATGGAATTGAAAGCGGTGAAAGATGCGCCGGCGCGGGGCATAGTTATCGAATCGCGTTTAGATAAAGGTCGTGGCGCGGTGGCAACGGTGTTGGTGCAGTCCGGCACGTTGAAGCGCGGCGATGTCTTGCTCGCGGGTTCGGTATTTGGTCGCGTGCGCGCCATGCTGGATGAAGCCGGACACACAATCCAACAAGCAGGGCCATCGATCCCGGTCGAGATTCAAGGTCTGTCGGATGTTCCCGGCGCTGGCGCCGAGGTGTTGGTGATGCTTGACGAGCGTAAAGCGCGCGAGATTGCGCTATTCCGCCAAGGTAAGTATCGCGATGTGAAATTGGCAAAGCAACAAGCCGCCAAGCTGGAGAATATGTTCAGCAATCTGGGCGAAGGCGAAGTCAAAACTCTGGCGCTCATTATCAAGGCTGACGTGCAAGGTTCATACGAAGGTTTGGCCTATGCATTGGGCAAACTGTCTACCGACGAAGTGAAAGTCAATATTCTGCACACCGGGTTAGGTGCGATCACCGAATCCGATGTCAACCTCGCGCTCGCCTCCAAGGCCGTGATCATCGGCTTCAATGCTCGCGCCGACAACGCAGCGCGCAAGCTGGCGCAAGCGAGTGGTGTCGATATTCGCTACTACAATATCATCTACGAAGCGGTCGATGAAGTGAAGGCTGCCATGTCAGGCATGCTCGCGCCGGACAAGAAAGAAAACATCCTGGGTCTGGTCGAAATTCGCCAGGTCTATCGCATCTCCAAAGTTGGTTCCGTGGCCGGGTGTTACGTGCTCGAAGGCTTGGTGCGACGCGGCTCCCAGGTTCGCCTGCTACGCGATTCCGTGGTCATCCACACTGGCGAACTGGATTCGCTCAAGCGCTTCAAAGACGATGTGCGCGAGGTGAAGGCCGGCTTCGAGTGCGGCCTTTCGCTGAAGGGCTATGACGACATTCAGGTCGGCGACCAACTCGAGGCCTTTGAAATGGTGGAAGTCGCGAGAACGCTTTGACGGCGAGGGGGCTAGGGGCTAGCAGCGTGAGTTTTTCGACTTCCTCTAGTCCCGGGCCCCGAGGCCCTAGTCCCTAACGAAATGAAGTCCTTCTCCCGCACCAGCCGCATAGGCGATCAAATGCAGCGCGATCTCGCGCAGGTGATCCGCACTGAAATCAAGGACCCGCGCGTCAGCCTAATCACGATTCAGAGCGTTGATGTCTCGCCCGACTATAGCCACGCGAAAGTCTTCTTCACCCAGTTGGGCGAAGCGAAGGACGCGAAGACTTGCACCGACGCGCTTAATCACGCTGCCGGATTTCTGCGCCATCACCTCGCCGAGCGTCTGGGCATGCGCACCATGCCGGCGTTGCGTTTCGTCTACGATGAGTCCGTCGAGCGCGGCATCCACCTGTCGCAATTGATCGATACCGCCATTCGCAGTGGATCCGATCCCGGCGCTGAGCCCGACAAGTAATGCCATCTTCATCCGGGAAACGCGTTGTTTCCGGCCTGTTGTTGTTGGACAAACCGGCCGGTTATTCGTCCAATCACGCGCTGCAAAAAGTAAAACGATTGTTCCGTGCCGAGAAGGCCGGCCACACCGGCACGCTCGATCCTTTCGCGACCGGCCTGTTGCCCATTTGCCTGGGTGAAGCCACCAAGTTTTCTTCCTATGGCCTTGAGGGCGATAAATGTTACGACGCGACGTTGAAGCTCGGCATCACCACGACTACCGGCGATATCGAAGGCGAGATTCTTACCCGCCATGACGTCACCCTTTCGCGGTCGGATATCGATCGCGTACTGCCGCGATTCCGCGGAACCATCAGCCAAATACCGCCTATCTATTCGGCGTTAAAAGTCGCGGGCAAACCCATGTACGACTACGCACGCAAAGGCATCGACGTCGAACGCAAGGCCCGTGAAGTTGAAATCAAACGGCTTGCCTGTGTCGAATTCGCCGGCGACGAATTAGTCATTGATGTGAGTTGCAGCAAAGGCACCTATATCCGCACCCTCGCCGAAGACATCGGCGCGGCACTCGGCTGCGGCGCCCATCTCACCGCCTTGCGCCGCACGGCCAGCGTCGCGTTAACGATCGAGCAAGCGAACACCTTGGAACAACTCGAAGCCTTAACGGAAATCGAACGCGACGCGCGACTCCTGCCAGTCGATACGCTGCTCCAAGGTATTCCATGCATCATGCTGGAAAGCCGCATAGGGACTCGCTTGCGGCAAGGGCAAGCCCAAGAGGCGCATTCCGATTGGCTCCCAGGCATGGTGCGGGTTTACGACTTGAATAGCGTGTTCATCGGCCTGTGCGAAATCACGACGGCGCGCCAACTCAAAGTAAAACGATTAGTTGCCGAGCACGTCGCGTCCTAAGGAAACGCCGATTTATTGACCTGTTTTGACAACTACGCAGAGGGTTGGAGCTGAGTTGCGATCAATTATCCTAGAAACGGCAGTTGACCGCTTCCTCGCTCACGATGCCCCGCGTGAATATTGAAGTCACGGAATTCGGGTCACTTACCAGAAAGGTATAGTGGACCCCAAATTTAAGACAGCGGTTTAAGCTATGCGCTGTCATGGGGAACGAGAAGAACTGAGCGCAGCAAGGAAACGCAAGGTTCACACGCCAGAGTTCAAAGCGAAGGTTGGCCTGGAAGCCTTACGAGGGGCGAAGACGATCAACCCGATTGGACCGGATTACGCTGTTCATCCGGTGCGGGTTGGGCTATGGAAAAAGGAAATTCAGGCGCAAGCCAACACACTGTTTGAAGGAAAACGCGGGCCTGCGCCGGTGGCGGCGCCGCGCGAGCCGGAGTTACTGTATAGCGAGATAGGCAAACTGAAGAGGGAACTGGATTGGCTGAAAAAAAAGTCCGGGATCAGCCTGCCATGATTCGCCTAGCGTGGATCGCCAGCGGCAACGCCGTGACCGTGGTTCAGCAATGCGCTCTGGCGGGCGTATCGCGCGCCACGCTCCATGCTCGGCGACCCCCTAAGCCGATGGATGAAATCGACCGGCTAGTCAGCGGCTTGATCGACGCGGAATACACCCGGCACCCGTTCCACGGCAGCCGCAAAATGGTCGTATTTCTGGGTGCGGCAGGCCACCGCGTCAACCGCAAACGCGTGCAACGCCTGATGCGGCTGATGCGACTGGCCGGCATGGCGCCGGGGCCCAATACACGCCACGCGCATCCGGCGCACAAAATCCACCCTTACCTGCTGCGCGGCGTGCCCGTGGTCAGACCCAACCCGGTGTGGAGCACGGACATCACCTCCATCCGGCTGGCGCACGGCTTAGCCTACCTGATAGCGATTATCGACTGGTATTCGCGCCGCGTGCTCAGTTGGCGGATCAGCAACAGCAGGGAAGCTGAATTCCGCGTCGATTGTCTGGAACAGGCCTTGCTCACCCACGGCAAGCCGGAAATCTTCAACCGCGATTAGGGCTCCCAGTTCACCAGCGCAGCGTTCACCGGCGTGCTCACCCGCGCAGGCATCGTCATCAGCAGGGATGGACGGGGACGCGCATTCGACCACATTTTTGTCGCGCGGCTCTGGCGCAACGTCAAGTATGAGGACGTGTATTTGAAGGGCTACGCCACGATGGGCGAACTGATGGCCCTAGGCCAGCCCCTGATCGGGCTGGCGGCGTATTTCACCTGCTACAACTTTGAGCCTGCGCACCAGGGGCTGACCCACAAGACGCCGGCCGCCGTATATCAAACCGCTACCGGAGGCGGTGCGCTGATGGTGGACAAATTCGTCAGCACGGCAGAACAACAGTCCGATTCGCTATGCGACGGCGCTACTGAAGTAACCGCAGAAGCAAGATCAGAATCAACAGCAACGACCACAGCAAAGGCAAAACCGGGGGCAGCGCCGTCCAGCTGCGAATGAGTTCGAATGTGTAACTTAAACTCACCGCTTTATTGTCTTGACTCTGGGGTCCACTTTATGGAGTCGTGTAAGTGGGACAGTTATCGTCCACTGACACACCCTATTGTGGTCAATTTTTAAGTTTTTTAGTTAATTCGACAGAACCACTGAACAACCTCCTAAAAACCAGGGTGTTCGCGTCTGTAGCGAACGCCCGATAAGGGATGAAACGGCTTTTTTTATTGTGACCGGCGAGGCATTACGCCGCGCGGCGGCGTTCCCAATGCTCCATCAAATACGAGGGCGAATAACGCGTTTCCTTCATATCCTTGCTTTCTAGAGCGTGATCCAGAATCAGCGCCATGTAGTCGTAACTCTTACGGATACACGATCCCAACAGATGGATGCCACGCGCCGTTGGATTATTGCCCATGATCGTGCAGATAATCTCGAGCGCTTCCCAGGGATGCGTATCGTCGTACTCCGCGTGCAGCTTGAGCCATTTCATGGCTTTCTTGCGTACAGTGGGCGCAAACAAATTTTCGTAAGTGTCGTTGGCGCAAATGACGCTCGACCATTCACCGGTTGCCCCTTCAATGGCGTAGTTGGTTGCCGCCATCGCCGCCGCCAGGGTGTCGCGATCACAGGTATGCCAACACCAATGGGCCAGCGCGTGCGACGGGGTTGGGACAGC
>JAYTGZ010000084.1:0-5097 GCA_043733025.1 Pseudomonadota bacterium
CTTTAGTGTCGCGATGCCGGCGAAAGTTGCAACCAGTGAACCGATCAAGTGGCTTAGGGTATGAGCAAGCGCCCAGCCGTATTCTCCCCGGCTCAACAGGCCCACCGCCTCGGCGGAGAAGCTTGAAAACGTCGTCAACGCGCCGAGAAACCCGGTGACGACGAACAATCGCATTTCCGGCGGTATGCCACTTTTTGTCGAAAAATACTGGAACGCGACACCGATTAAATATCCGCCGATCAGATTAGCGATCAAGGTGCCCGCGGGCAGGCTCGGCGTTGCCGCGTTGAACCAAATCCCCAGCCACCAACGCAGCCAAGCGCCCAACACGGCGCCGATCCCAACGGCGACGAAACCGTACCCCATGGTCAATCAAACGCGATCAAGGCGCGCACTTCGTCAGGCAAAGGCGCCGACTTACCGCGCTGATAATCGATCCACACCACGGTGGAATCGCCGTCGGCAAACAATGTTTCCGGGTTATTCGCATCGACGATTTCCTGATACATGGGAATGCTGGAGCGGCCCGGTTCTTTTGCGTAGGTGCGAACCTTGAGCGTGGCCGGATACACAATCGGAATACGAAAGTTGCAAGCCGCCGCCACCAAGATCGGCCCATGGCCGACATTGCCCGACGGCGCGCTCATGGTCTCGAACCAGGAGATTCGCGCTTGTTCGAGATAGCGGAAATAATTCGCATTGTTCACGTGGCCGAAAATGTCCATATCTCCCCAACGGACTTGCAACTCTATGGTATGGATCAGTTTCTTGGCCGCCTCTGGTGGCGGCTTTTTCTTCGGCATGGGAAATCTCAAGCGGTAACAGCATGCATTATAATCATTTGCTCGACGTGAAGTCCCCAAACAGGAGCAGAAATTGGCCGAACGCGAATCGATGGAATTTGACATAGTGATCGTCGGTGCCGGTCCGGCAGGACTCGCCGCGGCCATCCGCTTGAAGCAACTCGCGCAACAACACGAGCGCGAGGTAAGCGTCTGCATCGTCGAAAAAGGTTCCGAAGTCGGCGCTCATATCTTGTCCGGCGCGGTCATGGACCCGCGTGCCATGGCCGAACTCTTCCCCGACTGGGAAGACAAAGGCGCGCCGCTCAATACGCCGGTGAGCGAAGATCAATTCTTGTTCTTGTCGAAAAGTTCCGCGCGTAAAGTTCCCACGTGGCTGTTGCCGAAATGTTTTCAGAATCACGGTAACTATGTCATCAGCCTGGCGAATGTCTGCCGCTGGCTGGGTCAGCAAGCGGAAGCGCTGGGTGTCGACATCTATCCCGGCTTCGCCGCGGCGGAAGTGCTGTACCATGCCGACGGCCGCGTGCAAGGCGTCGCCACCGGCGACATGGGCATCGGCAAGGATGGCCAACCGGGCGAGAGCTATCAACAAGGCATGGAGCTACGCGCCAAATACACCTTCTTCGCCGAAGGCTGTCGCGGTCATCTCGGTAAACAACTCGAACAACAATTCAATCTGCGCGCCGGTAAAGATCCCCAGGTTTACGGCATCGGCCTGAAAGAACTGTGGGATATCAAACCAGAACAACATCAGCCCGGCCTCGTCATTCACTCCGGCGGTTGGCCGCTCGATAACGCCACGTACGGCGGCTCGTTCCTGTACCACTTGGAGAACAATCAAGTCGCGGTCGGCTTTGTCGTCGGCTTGGCTTATACAAATCCTTACCTCAACCCGTTCGAAGAATTTCAACGCTACAAAACCCATCCGGCGATTCGCAAATTCTTCGCGGGCGGTAAACGCGTCGCCTATGGCGCGCGCGCCATCGCCACTGGCGGCTTGCAGTCATTGCCCAAGCTAACCTTCCCTGGCGGTTGCTTGATCGGCGACGACGCGGGCTTCTTGAACGCTTCGCGCATCAAGGGTAGCCACGCGGCAATGAAATCCGGCATGCTGGCTGCCGAAAGCGCCTTCGCCGCCCTAGGCGACCCGGCCGCACTGGGCAACGAAGCCGCGCCAGCGGAACTGACCGAGTACCCGCGCGCATTCGAAGCGAGTTGGCTGCATGATGAACTCCATCGCGCCCGCAATTTCAAACCGTGGATGAGTAAAGGCCTCTACACCGGGACCCTCATGGTCGGTATCGATCAGATCGTGTTTGGTGGCAAAGCGCCGTGGACGCTGCGCCACCAGCATGGCGACCACGAAACGCTCATGGAAAAATCCGCGGTGCTGCCTATCGTCTATCCCAGGCCCGACGGCGTGCTCACCTTCGATCGTTTGTCGTCCGTATTCGTGTCCAACACCAACCACGAAGAAAATCAGCCGGCCCATTTGACCTTGAAAAACCCTGGGGTTCCGGTCGACGTAAACCTCGCGCTATACGATGGCCCCGAGCAACGCTATTGCCCGGCGGGTGTGTATGAATTTGTCGAGAGCGACGGCGGCAAGCGGCTGCAGATCAACGCGCAAAACTGCGTACACTGCAAGACCTGCGATATCAAAGACCCGACGCAGAATATCGTCTGGGTGACACCCGAGGGCGGCGGCGGGCCGAATTATCCGAATATGTGATTGTCATGCCCGCGCAGGCGGAAATCCATACTGCGCTTCGAGAACCAAACTCGTGCACTGTGTTACGGCGGTATTTCAGAAGCGAAACAACGCGCGCATAATAGAAAAAATTAACCCCGGCCATTACGTTGCGGGCGGGGCCTAGCTAGGAGACATTACCCATGAAAAGCGTGAAGCAGTTGATGGACAACAAGCCGAACCTGTTATGGTTCATTCCACCGGACGCGACCACCTACGACGGCATCAAAATGCTCGCGGAAAAGAGTGTCGGCGCCTTGCCGGTCATGGAGGACGACCAGCTAGTGGGCATGTTTTCCGAACGCGACTACGCCCGCAAAGTTGCGCTCAAAGGCAAGTCCTCCCTAGACACGCCCATCAGTGAAGTCATGACGACCGAGGTCGTGTGCGTGCAACTCGATCAAACCAACGAGGACTGCATGGCCCTCATGACTGACAAACGCATCCGCCATCTGCCCGTTCTGGAAAACGGCAAAGTCGTCGGCTTGATATCCATCGGAGATTTGGTGAAGGATATTATTTCCGAACAGAAATTCGTGATCGAACAATTAGAACACTACATCATGGGCTAGTGAGAACCCGCATGGATACTGGCTTACAGCCATGCCATGCCGGAGCGCCGCACTGGTATTGCCGTTTCAGGCAGCCTCGGTTGAGTACGATTGAGCACGGCGTACGCTAAAAAATTTCGCGATTGCATATGGAACTGAAATAAAATTATTCCCCTACGCTTTAGCCCACGCCTTACCGAGCATCTCAAACACTACGACGCCGGTAAATTCACGGCGGATCTAGCCGCAGGTGTCACCGTCGGTGTCGTTGCGCTCCCCTTGGCGATGGCATTCGCCATCGCGTCCGGCCTCAAGCCCGAAGCCGGCATCTATACCGCGATCGTTGCGGGCTTCCTCGTTTCCGCGTTGGGTGGCTCATCCGTTCAGATCGGCGGTCCGGCTGGCGCTTTTATCGTCATTGTTTACGGCATCGTCGAGCGCTATGGTGTCGCCAATCTGCTGCTCGCCACATCGATCTTAACCAAGTGGAAGTCTTTCGTGTCTCCGGCTCATTGTTCTTCGGCGCGGTGAGCAAGATGGAAGGCCTATTGGATCCGAAACGCGAAACGAAGAAACTGATGGTTCTCGATTTGTCAGGCGTATTGAACATCGACACTACCGGACTGGAAGCGCTTGAGACGCTCCACGCGGTGCTCGCGAAGCGGGGGTCAGGACTCATACTCTCCGGGGCGCCTGAACAATCCGCCTCGCTGATTCGGCGTTCGGGGTTTCGAGAGACAATCGGGGCGGAAAACATTGTTGTAAATATGGCGCACGCCAGGAAACGGATTAACGAGGCAAATGCCATCCCCGTCCCGAACCCCGCTTAAACTGGGGAAATGGTTTACGATTCCATTCTTCAGCCCGACGGCATGCTCCCCGTTGCGCCTTCGGCGATCAAACCCGATGGTCAGGCGTTCATCGAAAACGAAAAAGGCGAGGGAGCCCTGGTTCCTTTTGTTACGCCGCGGGCCTTGCAGGCCGAAGAAATGTCCTACGTGGTCCAGCAGTACGTGCGCGGGGCAAAAAATGCACTGGAAGCGGGATTCGACGGCGTCGAGATTCACGCCACCAACGGCTATCTGCTCGACCAGTTCATCAATTCCCGCACCAACCAGCGCACCGACCAGTACGGCGGCTCGGTCGAGAACCGGGCGCGCCTCTTGATGGAAGTCGTCGAGGCGGTGTGTGAAGTATGGGGTGCAGACCGGGTCGGTGTGCGTCTGTCACCGCTCGGTGCCTTCAACGACGTGGGTGACGACGACCCGGAAACGACTTTCGGTTACATCGCCCAAAAACTGAGCGAGTATCGGCTTGCCTATCTGCACCTCGTCAACCCCGACGTCCCTGCGCTCGAAAAAGGCACCGAACCGAACGCGGGTGCACAACGAATGCTCGAACTGATGCGGGAAAAATACCGCGGCACGCTCGTCATGGCCGGTGGGTTAGACCAGGACACGGCCGAGAGATGGCTTCAGCAGGGCAAGGCAGACTTGATCGCGTTTGGCCGCAAGTTTCTCGCCAATCCGGACCTGCCGGAGAGGTTTCGCTCGCGCGCGACACTCAATGCCGACGATCCATCCACCTTCTACGGCGGCGGCGCCAAAGGGTATACCGACTATCCGACGCTGGCTCAGGAACGCGGTGAAGATCCGAAGCCTCGGGTCGACGACAGGTGGCGATAATTTCCGCAAGGGCGGGATACCATCCCGCCGAACAACAACATGGTCTCACAACGTCGACCCCGTTTCGCTCGCAAGTCGACGTGCGCGGTGCGTGCCATAAAACCATCATATGCGCGCCGCATACGGATCATCAAAATTGCCGCGGACATAGCACCGCAAACATTCGTCGGAAGGCGCTGCGCTTGTCCGGCCTACGAGCTTTAAACCCCCACTCGATCGCTCAGTTAATTAAAACCTTTGCGCTGGCGGCCGGGATGGATCCCACCGACTATTCGGGTCATTCGCTGCGCGCGGGATTGCCCACC
>JAYTGZ010000085.1:0-13071 GCA_043733025.1 Pseudomonadota bacterium
TTCTTGAGATCAGCCTTCCGTGCAAATAGGGATTTTAAACTCCCCTTTTCGCCAATCATCAATCTATCGCTCAGCCGGCGAATTGTCAATCGCTTCGCAACCTAATGTTGCGAGTTCATGATCTGTCCGGTTTTGTAGCGCGACAACTGCCCGGTCGTCATAGTGCCCCGAAGCAGTGCGAGATGAGCCGGACGAAGCTGCTACAGGAGATACGGAAGATGAGATTCGAAGAAGCCTATGAGGGCTGAACCAACGGGGTCAGGTCTCAATGCTGTTCGCTTAAGCTCGTTCGCCCTGAGTCTGTCGAAGGGTGAATGGGCTTCGACAGGCTCAGCCCGAACGGCTAAACGAACAGTATTGGGTCAGGTCTCCCATTGTCCATAATCACAAGCGAATGAGCGATGAAAATGCAATTTGGGCGCATTAACCGAAGGGCACGGGGTGGCCTAGGGCCATTGCGCCGTATGTAAGTCGCTACAATACTGCAGAATCAACGCGTCAGCAAGCGTAGGGTGCGCACCGCGCACGGGTTTAACGATCGCCCTATCCGGCGAGTATGATCGATTTATGTCACGATATTGCCGTTCCATGAACCGCCGATCTGGAACCGGCTAGCGCGAATGCGAGGAAATGAATCCGCGCGCGTTGCGCACCCTACGCCTGCTGTGCCAGGCGGCAAGCGGGATAAGGTTCGTTGCACGGCGCCAACAAAAACTGTAGGGCGGGATACCATCCCGCCGAACAACAACATGATCGCACAACGTCAACCCCGTTTCGTTCGCAAGTCGACGTGCGCGATGCGTGCCATAAAACCATGAGGAACTATACCATCGCCACGAGCCAAGCTGGCTGCGCCTCCTGGCATGGCATCCAACGAACCCACGGCTGTGATACAGTTTCACCAGACACCCAACGTGGAAAACATCGTGAGCGGTCCAAACTATTTTGGTTTCGATACCCTAAGCCTACATGCCGGCGCGCAGCCGGATCCGGCGACCGGGGCGCGGGCGACGCCGATTTATCAGAGTACGTCGTTCGTGTTCAAAGACAGCGATCACGCGGCTTCACTGTTCAACATGGAGCGACCCGGCCATGTGTACTCGCGCATTTCCAATCCGACCGTCGCAGTGCTGGAAGAACGCATGGCGGCGCTCGAAGGGGGCGCGGCCGCGATCGGCACGGCGAGCGGCCAAGCGGCTATGCATCTGGCCATCGCCACGCTGATGGGCGCCGGCAGCCACATTGTCGCCAGCCGCGCGCTCTATGGCGGGTCGCACAATTTGTTGGCTTACACCCTGCCCCGCTTCGGCATCGAGACCACCTTCGTCAATCCGCGTGACCTCGACGCCTGGCGCGCGGCGATTCGCCGGAACACGCGTTTGCTGTTCGGCGAGACTTTGGGTAATCCCGGCCTCGACGTGCTGAATATTCCTAAGATTTCCAATATCGCCCATGAGGCAAATGTGCCGCTGTTGGTCGATGCCACATTCACCACGCCCTACCTCATGCGGCCGTTTGATCTTGGTGCCGATTTGATTTTTCATTCCGCGACGAAGTTTCTCTGCGGTCACGGCACCGTAGTCGGCGGCGTGTTGATCGATGGCGGCAAATTCGATTGGCTGGCGTCGGAAAAATTCCCGACCCTCAGCGAAGAATACTCAGGCTTTCACGGCATGACGTTCGCCGAGGAATCGCCGACCTTGGCGTTCTTCCTGCGGGCACGGCGCGAAGGCATCCGCGACTTTGGCGCTTGCATGGCGCCGATGACCGCGTTCCAAATCCTGCAGGGTATCGAAACCTTATCGTTGCGCATGGAAAAACACGTCAGCAATACACGCAAAATCGTCGAATTTCTCTCGGCGAATCCCGCGGTCGAATCCGTGTCCTACCCCGAGTTGCCGCAGCATCCCGATCACGAACTGGCATCGAGCCTGCTGCCGAAGGGCTGCGGCGCCGTATTCAGCTTCAACATCAAAGGTAATCGCGCGTCGGGCAAACGCTTTATCGAATCGCTGCAGATTTTTTCTCACCTCGCCAATGTGGGCGACGCGAAATCCCTGGTGATTCACCCCGCCAGCACGACGCATTTTCGTATGGACGAAGCGGCGCTGAAGTCGGCCGGCATTACCGAGGGAACGGTGCGCCTGTCGGTGGGGTTGGAGAACGTGGGCGATCTCATTGACGATCTCAGCCGTGCGTTGAAGGCCTCTCAGAAAGTTTGATACGATGAACATCATCGTCAATTCCCACGATACCTTCGTCTACACCGCCGGCCG
Source organism: Pseudomonadota bacterium (assembly GCA_043733025.1). Classification (GTDB taxonomy): domain Bacteria; phylum Pseudomonadota; class Gammaproteobacteria; order Burkholderiales; family JALYOK01; genus JALYOK01. The sequence continues at coordinate 2,277 of JAYTGZ010000085.1, forward strand.
CGCCATCGATCGCAGCCTGCCCAGCGTCGTATTTGTTCACGGCGCGGCGAACGATCACAGCGTTTGGGCGCTGCAAAGCCGATACTTTGCATACCACGGCTGGAACGCGCTTGCACTGGACCTCCCAGGTCATGGCGGCTCGAAAGGCAAGCCCCAAGCGGCGATTGGCGCGATGGCCGATTGGATCGCGGCGCTGCTCGATGAATTGAAAATCGAGCGCGCCGCCATCGTCGGCCATAGCATGGGCTCGCTGGCCGCGCTGGAAACCGCGGCGCGCTATCCGCACCAGGTCAGTAAGCTCGTCATGGTCGGCACCGCCGTGCCCATGGCCGTGTCGGACACTTTACTAAACGCCGCGCTCGCGAACGAACACGCGGCCTTCGACATGGTGAACATTTGGGGCCACACCGCCGCCGCGCAGATCGGCAGCAATCCGATGCCCGGTGTGTGGATGGCCGGCGATTTTCTGCGTTTGCTGGAAAAATCGAAACGCGATGTCCTCGGCAACGACCTCAAAGCTTGTAACGGTTACAAGGATGGCATTGCCGCCGCCGCGAAAGTGACCTGTCCCGCCCTGTTGCTGCTTGGAAAAAATGATTTGATGACCTCGCCGAAAATGACCAGGGAATTAACCAACGCGCTGAAAAATCGCTGCGTCGTAATTCTCGACCGCGCCGGCCATAGCCCCATGGCGGAAGACCCCGATGGGACGCTGGATGCGTTAAGAAATTTTTTGAGTTGATCGTTGACCTGCGCTGCCTTGACTTGCCTCAACAGGCAACGCCCCAGCGGTTTACGATTTTGCTTTCGCCTTTTTTCAACGGGCTCTCGGCGCGTGACTCAACCAGTAAGCTTTTCACTCTCCCATGTCGAACGCCGAAGGTGAGACCGGCACGAAGGTCGTAGGGCGTTCCATGCTACCAACCTGGTAAAATCTGTTAAAGGAACGACGGAATTGGCAACGATGAAAAAAGCAGCACCCTTAACGGGCGTCAAGGTTATCGAGATGGGGCAGCTTATCGCCGGGCCGTTTTGCGGCAAGATTTTGGCGGAGTTCGGCGCCGAGGTCATCAAAATCGAGCCGCCCGCTACGGCGGATAGCGCCGGTGGCGACCCGCTGCGTTCTTGGCGGCAACTGCACAACGGCACGTCGCTGTGGTGGTCGCTGCAAGCGCGCAACAAAAAATCCGTGGCGGTGAATCTGCGCGTAGCAGAAGGCCAGGAGATCATCCGCAAGCTCGTCAAAGATGCGGATATTCTCATTGAAAATTTTCGTCCCGGCGCGCTTGAAAAATGGAATTTAAGCTGGGAGCAATTATCCGCCATCAATCCCAAACTCGTCATGGTGCGGTTGTCGGGCTATGGCCAAACGGGGCCGTATAAGGATCGTCCCGGCTTTGGCCTCATTGGCGAAGCCATGGGCGGCATTCGTTATGTCACCGGCTATCCCGACCGCGCGCCCGTGCGCGTGGGCTTGAGCCTAGGCGACGCGATCGCGGCGATGTATGGCGCCATCGGCGCGCTGATGGCGCTGCACCACCGCAACGTCAACGGCGGCAATGGCCAGGTGGTCGACGTGGCGTTATATGAATCTGTGTTCAGTTTAATGGAGTCGATGTTGCCGGAATTCGGCATGACAGGCTACGTGCGCGAGCGTACGGGTAGCTCGCTACCGGGTATCGTGCCGTCAAATAGTTACACGACCAAGGATGGGAAATATGTCGTGATCGGCGGCAACGGCGACAGCATATTCAAGCGCTTCATGCACGCCATCGGCCGCAGCGACATGGCGAACGATCCCGCCTTCGCCAACAACGCCGGCCGCGTCGCGCGTACCGGCGACATCGAAAAAGTGATCGCCGATTGGTGCGCCGCCCATGAGCTCGCTCACGTGCTGCGGGTGCTGGAAGAGGCCGACGTGCCTAGCGGCAGCATCTATAGCATTCAGGACATCGTTCGCGATGTACACTATCAAGCTCGGGACATGATTCAGACCCACACGCTCAGCGACGGCCAGGATATTTCATTGCCCGGGATCGTGCCGAAATTAACCGACACTCCCGGCGAGACCAAGTGGCTCGGACCAAAACTCGGCGAGCACACCCGCGAAATTTTGCAAGCCATCGGCTACAGTGACGAGCAACTGGCGCAACTGCGCAACACAGGAGTCATAGGATGAAACAACGAATCTTTATTCACGACGTCGCGGTGCGCGATGGTTTCCAGATCGAGCGCGAATTCGTGCCGACGGAAACCAAGGTCTCGTTGATCGATGAGCTATCGGAAACCGGCGTGGCGAAGATCGAGGTGACCTCCTTCGTGTCCCCTAAGGCGATTCCGAATATGCGCGACGCGGAACAAGTGTTAAGCCTTATCGAACGCGTGCCCGGCGTGATCTACGCCGTGCTGGTGCCGAATCTGCGCGGTGTCGAGCGGGCAATGCAATGCAACGTCGACGAGATCAATCTATTCTGCTCCGCGTCCGAAAGCCATAACCGCGCCAACGTTAATCGCAGCGTCGCGCAATCGGTGCAAGGCTTCGGTGAAATCATGAAGGCGTTGAGCGGCAACGACATTAAAGTCAACGGTAATATCTCCACCGCATTCGGCTGCCCATTCGAGGGTAACGTCGCGCCGGAGAAAGTGTTCGCCTTGGTCGATCAATTTCTCGAATTGGGTTTTGATGGCGTGACCATTGCCGATACGACAGGCATGGCGAATCCCAAGCAAGTGCGCGAACTGATGACCGCGATCGCGAAACGCTGCGCCGATGTCGAGCTGACCTTGCATTTCCATAACACGCGCGGCATGGGGCTAGCAAATGTGCTGGCCGGATTGGACGCGGGCGTGGTGCGCTACGATGCTTCCCTCGGCGGCCTCGGCGGCTGTCCGTTCGCGCCGGGCGCAGCGGGAAATATCTGTACGGAAGATCTGGTGCATATGCTCGAATCCATGGGTTACAACACCGGCGTCAATCTTGATCGCCTGCTCACGGCTGCGCGCAAAATATCGCGCATCGTCGGTCACGACGTACCGGGCCAGGTGCTGAAAGCCGGCAAATCGACCGACCTTCACTCGCTCACCAGCGTGGCTTCATCAGCGGGTTGACGTGCAATCAGATGTCAACGCAGCCGATTCGAAGGCTGCGATCACCGCTTCGTTGCGTAAATTGGGGCTGATCGCAGTTTCCGAGGAGCCGGTGATGGTTCCATTAACGGGCGGCGTATCCTCGGACATCTGGAAAGTCGAGCGATCGACCGGCCCGGTGTGCGTGAAGCGCGCGCTGCCGCGGTTGCGCGTGCAACAGTTCTGGGAAGCGCCAATCCAGCGCAACGCCTTTGAAGTCGCTTACATGGAATTCGCGCAACAGATCGTCCCCGGCGTGGTGCCGAAAGTCTTCGCCCACGACGCGGAGGCGGGCTTATTCGTGATGGAGTATCTGGCGCCGGAGCGCCACCCGATTTGGAAAAACCAATTACGCAACGGCGTTGTCGACGTCAACACCGCGCGCATGGTCGGCGCGCAAATGGCGCGCATCCATGCCGCCAGCGCAACCGACGCGTCGATCCCCAATCGCTTTGCCACCGACGAAATTTTCTATTCTATCCGGCTCGAACCTTATCTCGACGCCGCGGCGCGCGTCCACACAGACTTGGCGCCGCGACTAAAACATCTAGCCGATACGACGTTCCACACTAAGCGTGTCCTGGTCCACGGCGACATCGCACCGAAAAATATTCTGGTCGGCCCCAATCGCCCGATCTTTCTCGATTGCGAGTGCGCGTGGTTTGGCGATCCTGCTTTTGACTTGGCGTTTTGTTTGAATCATTTATTGCTGAAGTGTTTGTGGTGCCCCGCCGCCCGTGCGGAATTCTTGACCAGCTTCGCCGAACTCGCCGACACCTATCTCGCCGCCGCGACATGGGAGCCGCGAGAGGGCATGGAACGGCGCACGGCCCATCTCTTGCCCGGCTTATTACTTGCGCGGGTCGATGGCAAGTCGCCGGTGGAATATCTGAACGATGAAGGCGACAAGAACAAAGTACGGCGTTGCGCTCGACGATTGCTTGCGAGGCCTGTCGATGGATTGAAACAAATTCGCGACGCTTGGAACGCGGAACTCGACACATGAGCAATACACAAATAACGAATGTCATCGGTCGCCGCGTGTGGGATTCCCGTGGCCGCCCGACGGTGGAGGCGGAGATTCATCTGGCCGGCGGCGCCATAGGACGCGCCATTGCGCCGGCGGGCGCGTCCACGGGCAGTGGCGAGGCACTAGACTTGCGCGACGGCGGCGAGCGCCTCGGTGGCTATGACGTGCGCACCGCCGTCGACAACGTCAACATCCAAATCGCCGATGCACTTACCCGCCTTGATGCCGCCGACCAGACGCTGATCGATCAAACCTTGATCGCCCTCGACGGCACCCCGAACAAGCGCACACTCGGCGGCAATGCCACGATTGCCGTATCCATGGCCACGCTCCAGGCGATGGCCGCGTCCCAAGGGCTGCCGCTGTGGCGCTACCTCGCCGGCAATCGCGACATCGTCATGCCGTTGCCCGAGATCCAAATTTTCGGTGGTGGCGCACACGCTGGCCGCCGTGTGGACGTGCAGGATTTCATGGTGGTCGCGCCGGGCGCGGAAAATGTCGACGAAGCGTTGGAATGGACGGCGGAAATTTATCTCGCGGCGGGCAAGCTTATGGCGGAACGCGGTTTGCTGTACGGCGTGGCCGACGAAGGCGGTTATTGGCCGGCGTTTGCCACCAATGAAGAAGCGCTGGAGATGCTGGTTCGCGCCATCGAGAAAGCCCGGCTTATTCCCAACGAACAAGTCGCCATCGCGCTCGACATTGCCGCCACTGACTTTGGTCAACAGGGCCGTTACAAAATCGGCCTGGAAAAAAAGGAACTCGATTCCGATGGCCTGATCGACATGTTGGGCAGTTGGCTGGACAAATACCCGATCGTCTCCATCGAAGATCCCCTCGCGGAGGACGATGAGACGGGACTGAAAAAATTCACGGCGGCGTTCGGCTCGCGCGTGCAGATCGTCGGCGATGATTATTTGGTCACCAACGCGGAACGAGTCAAACACGCAGCCCGAGTGGGCGCCTGCAACGCGGTGCTGGTGAAGCCGAATCAAGCGGGCACCATCACCGAAACGCACGCTGCCTGGAAAGCCGCACTGGACGTGGGTTTCGGCGCCATCGTCTCGGCGCGGTCCGGCGAAACGGAGGACGTGACGATCTGCCATCTCGCCGTGGGTTGGGGCGTGCGGCAAATCAAAGTAGGTTCGTTTTCCCGTTCCGAGCGGATGGCGAAATGGAATGAGTTGCTGCGCATTCAATCGGCGAATGTGATCAAGCCCCGTTTCGCCGGACACGCCCCGTACCGAAACAACGTGGGGCATCGCCAGAAGGCGCACGGATATTGACTCTTGGCGAGCTATGTTCGGAGTGCCGCGCCAGTATTAGCTCTCAGGCCATCACCTTTTAAAAATTCCAGCGAACCACTTGAATCCAACCATCATGAACACACTCATCGAACAACTACGAAACTACGATACCCCTACCATCGCCAATGCTTTGGAAATCGTCACCGGCAAACGTTCCACTGAAGGCTTCACGCGACAAACCCTGCTCGCGGCCAATCCCCAACTCAAGCCCATCGTCGGTTACGCGCGAACGGCGATGATACGATCCGCCGCGCCCTTCAATCCGCAAACCCGGCGTGCGAAATTGATGGACTACTACGAGTACGTCGCGCAGTCAGAGCAGCCCACCATCGCGGTTGTACAGGATATCGACAGCCAACCGGGGCTGGGCGCGTTTTGGGGCGAAGTCAACACCACGGTTCATTGGGGCTTGGGTTGCGTCGGCGCGATCACTAACGGCTCCATGCGCGATCTCGAGATGATGGAGCCGCGGTTCCAATGCCTCGCCGCGTCGTTGTCGCCAAGCCACGCCTGGGTTCACGTGGTCGAAATCGGCGTGAAAGTCGACGTGTGCGGGCTGATGGTGTCCCATGGCGACATCGTTCACGCCGATCACCACGGCGCCGTCGTGATTCCCGCCGATCTCTTGCAGAAGATGCCGGCTGCGATCGACTTCATGGCGCGAAAAGAGAAAGTGATTTTGGACGCCGCAAAGGCGGAGGGATTCAACATCGACAAGCTACGTGCCGCCCTAGCCGCTTCCGACGCAGTCAACTAGGGGCCTATGAGCAAGATCTGGCGCTATCTATGGCCTTTGCCGCTCACCTTGCTAGGCCTTGCCCTGGCGCTAATGGTTCGATTATCGGGTGGGAGCTGGACGATTCGCGGCGGCGTGGTGGAAGCGTGTGGGCCGGTGGCGCGGATGTTGTTGCAATTGCACCCGGTGCGTGGTGTGATCGCCATGGCATTGGGCCACGTGGTCATCGCTCGGGATCGCTCATGCCTAATCCGAACCGGCGCGCACGAGCGCGAGCACGTCCGCCAATTTGAACGCTGGGGTTTGTTATTTCCCGTGGCTTACGTAGGTGAATCTTGCTACCGCTGGATGCGCGGCCAAGACGCCTATTTGGACAACCGTTTTGAGCGAGCCGCGGAAGCCGCGGCCCGGATTGAAATTTTAACTCAGGCGACCGAGGCCCGCTTCCTGCGCTCGGTGCTCGGCGGCACTTCGCTGCGCTGACGGCGGTCGGCAAGCCCCGCGCGCTTGAGCAAATTCAGCCAAAATTTCTCGCCTTCGCTGGACTTGAACTTCAAATACACCGCAACTTCGTCAGGGTATGCGCCGGGGGCGCGCAGGTGCTGTAGATGTTCAGTCTTGGGACGCTTCGGGGTGCCGGGTTGGCCGTCGCTGACCCAGGCGCGATTCACCGTGTGCCATAGCGAAACATAATAGGGATCATCGTCTTCCGAGTAACCAAACTGCCAGCCGATGAGCGATGCTTCGGCTTGGGTAAGATCGTCCATCTTGAACTTTAAACTCATTGCATTCTCCAGGGAGCTTGGTTATTTTAGCTATTGAAAACGATTTATCAACAATGCGCAACCCTAGGAGCCTGTCGGACATAAAGGAAATCGGCTGCAAAAGTGGCTGAGCGGTTCATATTTCGCCGCTGTCTTGGGCAATAGAAAGACTATTGCCCGGCGAGATCGTCAAAATCTGTCCTCGCTCAGCCTCTTTTTCGCTGCGATTCTTTAAGTCCGACAGGCTCCTAGAAAAAAATTTTCCGGGTTTGCCTCTGAATTGTGCCGCCTGTGTGTCGTAGCGCCCATTCGGCAAAATCCGCATAATTATTCCGACCACACTAGTTCCTTGCAGTCTTTTGCGGTTGGGTCCTAGCGGCGGCCTTTTTCGTTGCCCGCACCTGTTTCACCAGTTCGTCGACGATTTTAAGCATGTTCTCGTAGTTTCCGGCCTGGCTGGTCGAGACCATATACTTGCCATCCACGACGATGGACGGGACGCCGTTGATGCCGTAGGATTGCGCCCGCTGGGCACTGCGCTGAATTTTTCCGCCCATGGAGAAGGAATCGTACGCGCTGATGAATTTCTTGCGATCCACGCCTTGCTTCTCGATCCAATCGAACAGCACGTCTTTCTGTTGCAGGATGACGTTGTCGTCGTGGATGGCTGCGAAAATCTTCGGGTGAATGCGCTCGATGTCGCCGCTGGCCTCCAGGGCGTAGTAGGTGCGCGCCAACATTTCCCAGGACGCCCGTCCAAACACCACGGGCATGCGGCGGAACTGCGTGTCAGCCGGCAGTTGCTTGACCCACGCGGCGATCTTCGGCTCGAACTCGTGGCAATGGGAACACATGTAAGAGAAAACCTCGACCACTTCCACTTTGTTGCCGGTATCCGTCGGCTGCGCCGGATTGATCGCGAGATAGTCTTTCCCCGCCTGCGGCGCGCCTTGGGCGGCGGCAACCAGCAGGAATAAGCTCAGGGCGGACACAAAAGTTTGCATAATTCGCATCGTCAACTCCATCAGTTAACGCCGGTGTTCGGCGTGTTTTTAACAATCTTAATCAGGCTCGCATTAATGCCATTGTCTTGCAATGCCGCTTTCGCTTGCGTTGCTTCATCCTGGTTTTTGAAGGGACCAAGACGCACGCGGTACACCGTGCCTTTCTCGGGCAAGGTGGCGGTTTTCACCCGCGCTTCGAAGCCTAGTAACGCGATGGTCGCTTTTTGGTTGTCAGCGTCCGCCTCTGTTTGGTAAGCGCCCGCCTGAACGTAGAAGACGGTTTTATCGTCGCCCGTTGCGGATGGCTCACCGCGCGACGGTGTGGTTCCAGCGGACGGATTTTCTAGATTGGGCGTTTCGTTGCCTTCCAGAATGTCGTAAAAAGTATACGGCTTTTTTTCGTTTGGTTTGGCGCCATCCTTCACGAGCGGCGCGGTCGCCGCCGGCGACTTGAGTTTCTGGGAGTCGCTTTGGGGACTCCGGCTGTACGGGCTGGGGATGCGCGCGATATAAATCGCGACCCCGGCGGCGATGGCGATCCCGATCACCAGCCCCAACATGAGGCCGATCAACAGCGGCTTGGCGGTGCCTCCGCTGGTTTTGTTTGCCGTTCCAGGGCGATAGTCATAGGCCATGGTTACATTTTTTCCGGCGCCGTAACGCCTAAAAGTCCGAGCCCGTTGCGGATGACTTGGCGGGAGGCGGCGATGAGCGCCAGTCGCGCGAGTTTTATCTCTTCGTCCGCAACCAAAAATTGTTCCGCATTGTAATAGCTATGGAGTTTCCCAGCGAGGTCTTTCAAATGGTAAGTAATAAGGTGCGGCGCGTGCTCCGCCGCCGCGTCGGCGACGACGCCGGGGTAAGCGTACAGCGCTTGCAACAGATCCATTTCATAGGCGCTGGTCAGGGGCGCGAGACTCACATCGGCGAGCGTGCGCACATCGCCGCCCCACTTGGCGAACACGCTGCAGATGCGCGCGTGGGCATATTGCACGTAGTAAACCGGATTGTCTTCCGATTGCGCGCGGGCGAGATCGATATCGAATATCAATTGCGAGTCGGCTTTGCGCATGAGGAAAAAATAGCGCACGGCATCGCGGCCGACTTCGTCGACCAAATCACGCACGGTGACGTAGCTTCCCGCGCGCTTGGAAATCTTCACTTCCACTTTGCCGCGCATCACGGTGACCATTTGGTGCAGCACGTAATCGGGATAGCCTTGCGGTATGCCGATGCCGAGCGCCTGCAGGCCGCCGCGCACGCGTGTGGTGGTGCTATGGTGATCGGCGCCCTGCACATTGATGGCATGACTAAAGCCCCGCTCCCACTTGGTGACATGGTAGGCGACATCGGGGACGAAGTACGTAAACGTGCCGTCGGACTTACGCATGACGCGATCTTTATCGTCGCCATACTCCGTGGACCTCAACCACAGCGCGCCGTCTTGATCGTAGGTCTTGCCCGCCGCTTGCAATGCGGCGACGGTATTGTCGACTTTGCCATCGCTGTAAAGCGACGACTCTAAGTAATAGGTATCGAACTTGACGCCGAAGGCTTGCAGATCGCGGTCCTGTTCCTTGCGTAATTCCTGCACGGCGAAGGCGGTGATGGCTTGCAAGTTCTCGCCTTCGCCACCTGCCGAATTTTGCTCAGCATAACGCTGGGCGATCTCCAGGATATAGCCGCCGCGATAGCCATCTTCCGGCAATTCAATTTTCTCGCCGAGCTGTTGCTTGATGCGCACCTGCACGCTGATGCCGAGGTTGGCGATTTGGTTGCCCGCGTCGTTGTAGTAAAACTCCCGGGACACCTCGTGGCCTTGGGTTTGCAACAGCGTGGCAATAGCATCGCCCAACGCCGCTTGGCGGCCGTGGCCGACGTGCAGCGGGCCCGTGGGATTGGCCGAGACGAATTCCACGTTGATCTTTTCCGGCTGGCGGGCGCGTTGCCAGCCAAACTGTTCGCCCGCATGGAGAATCGTTTTGACGACCTGTTGCTTGGCCGCGGGGGTCAAAAAGAAATTGATGAATCCCGGCCCGGCGATATCCGCTTTCTGCAGATAGGGCGAGGGCGGCAGATCGCCGATCAAATCTTTTGCCACCTCGCGTGGATTGCGCTTCAAACCCTTCGCCAGTTGCATGGCGATGTTCGACGCGTAGTCGCCATGTTGTGCTTGCTTGGGGCGTTCCAGCGTGATCGTTGCGTTCTGTTGGTCAGGCGCGATCACCGATACGGCTTGCTCGATCAGCTCATGGAGTGCGCGCTTTAAGTCTAGATTGTCTTGCACGTTTTAATGTGTTGATGGGGGAGCTAATTACGACACATGTAACCATGTCATTCCCGCGGAAGCGGGAATCCAGTGTCGTACGAAAAAGTCACTGGGTCCCCGATTTCGCGGGGACGACGAATTGTCGTTAATGCAATGTTGACGTAATACCCCGAATTATACCCTTCGGCTCGGGTAAAATTCCTCCATTCACACTGCCAAGGCTGATCATGCACAACGCCCCCGACGAAATCGAAAGTAACACCTCCGATAACGAATACTTTGCCGACGTGATCAAAGTCAATCAAAAGCGCCGCCAACTATTGCAAGGCGGATTCAGTCTAGCCGCCACTACGATGCTAGCCGGAACGGCGGGCTGTGCACGCACCTTGACCAGGCCAGAAGCCGCGCCGGTAGGGGCTGGCCTCCGGCCACGGGGTAGCCTTGGGCTATTGGCTTTCCTGGCAGTGTCCGCCTCGACGCAAGACGCGGTGCGGGTTCCGGCCGGATACACGGTACAAGTTCTGTACGGCTGGGGCGATGCCGTCTCCGATGGGCCCGC
>JAYTGZ010000086.1:0-4582 GCA_043733025.1 Pseudomonadota bacterium
TGCAGGCGGAAGGCAAGGGATTCATCCTCGACCAGTTTGCCAATCCCGACAATCCCTTGTCCCATTACGAGGGAACCGGCCCGGAGATTTGGCGTGACACGCAAGGCAAGGTCACCCACTTTGTCGCGACCATGGGGACGACGGGAACGATCATGGGTGCGTCGCAATTCCTCAAGGAAAAAAATCCTGCGATCCAGATCATCGGCGTTCATCCGAAGGACGGCGCGAATGTTCCCGGCATCCGCAAATGGCCGCCGGAGTATTTGCCGAAAATTTTCGATCGTAACCGGGTCGACCGCGTGATCGAAGTGAGTCAACTGGAAGCCGAAGAGATGGCGCGGCGGCTCGCGCGGGAAGAGGGCATTTTCGCTGGCATTTCCTCAGGCGGGGGACTGGCCGTTGCGCTGAAGATTTCCGCCGAAGTCGAGAACGCCGTGATCGTGCACGTGGTGTGCGATCGAGGCGATCGCTACCTCTCAACGGGTGTGTTTCCCGAGTAGGGAGCCGATGCCCAATTCGGCGCGCCGCTTCGTCGTACTGGCGCTTATCTTTGGCCTAACATCGCCTTGTTTCGCGCTCACGCGAATCGCAGTTACAGCCGATGAAATTTCCAGCCCCGGCGTCAACGCGAAACGGCTCTCGGCATCGTTGCGCTTGACCGAGCCCGCAGGCGATCTTAGCGTCAAGATCGGTGAATTCACAAACAACGGCAAGCGCTACACCGACACGGAATTTCACTGCGCGCGCCTGACGATTGCGCCTGCGGGGGTCGCGTGTAAAGATGGCAAGCTCAAGGAATCCGGAGAAGTGATCCCGCTCACGTTTCAGTTCGCGAACAGCGAAACGTTCAACGTCGCGCTGCAACCGAAAAGCGAATCCTGGCAAATCAGTTCCCGCCGCGTCAACAACGATTTGAATGCGACAATCGATGTCAAGGATGGCGCCGTAACCCGCATCGCGCCATTGATTCCGGAATCGCTACCGAAACTCACCAGGGGTACGCTTTCCGGTCGCATCGAACTCGCGACCGATCCTCAGGGCAACGCAAAACTTCAAGGCCGGATCGCGCTGAAAGAGTTCGATTTCAGCGACGCCGCCGGCTTACGCGCGGGAGAAAAAATCGCCGCGGTGGTTGAAATCAATGCCCAGAGAACCGGGCAGCGCTGGCGTTTTACCACATCGCTGGATTGGCCCGAAGGCGAGATGCTATGGCAGCCGATCTATCTCGCGAAGAGCCGCAAACAAGTGCGCGCCTCGGGCACGTGGGATCCGGCGTTCATTCAGATCGACAACGCCGACATCGAGCTGGCGCCCATTGGCAAAATTGCATTGAGTGGGAGATGGAAAAACGATCCCGGCGCGTTGACGGATCTCAATCTGAAAGGCCGTGGCCTCGATCTGGAACCGCTCTTCGGCAGCTTGGTGAAACCATTTCTCGACGGTACTATTTTCAGTTCGGTCAGCGCGAGCGGCAAAGCGGATGTCGAGATCGCCGTCGTCAATGGCCAGGTTCAGCGCGCCGATCTCAAGCTCGCTGATGCCACCGTGGCCGAGGCTAACAATCGCTTCAAAATCGAGCGCCTGCGCACCGACATTCCCTGGGTCAACGCTGGCGCGGGGGAGGGCGTTATCGCATTTGGTGGCGCCAGCGTCGGCGGCGTGCCGATCGGTGCGGTGAAGACCAAGATCCAATTCAAGGGCGAGAGTTTTTCCGTGCCGGAATTGACCTTGCCGATGTTGGATGGCGCGATCAAGATCAAGAACGTGAAGGTGCGCCGCGAAGGGAAGGATTGGCTGGGCGAATTCGAAGGCGAAGTAGAGCCGATTTCTTTGCCAAGGCTTACGGCGGCGTTGCAGTGGCCGACCATGGCGGGTTCGCTGGAAGGCGTGATCCCGCGGGTGCGTTTCGATGGCAAGAGCATCTTCATCGACGGTGCATTGCAGGTCAAGGTGTTCGACGGCATTGTCGTGGCAACCAACATGCAGCTCAGCGATGCGCTCGGTCCGGCGCCGCGGTTGGAAGGCACGGTGGTGATGAGTAATTTGAATTTAGACGTGCTGACGAAAACCTTTTCGTTCGGCAAGATGCAGGGCCGTATAGACGTGGCATTGGAAAATATGCTGTTATCGAATTGGAAGCCGATGAGTTTCGATGGGCGCGTGATGTCGAGTGAAGGCAAGTATCCGCGCAAGATCAGCCAACAAGCGGTGCAGAACATTTCGTCACTCGGCGGGGCCGGCGCGGCGGCGGCGATACAGCGGAGTTTTCTGCGCATCTTCGAACAGTTCGGTTACAAAAAGATCGGCATTACCTGCAAACTGCGCAATACGGTGTGTGAGATGGGCGGCGTGGCCGATACGCCGCAGGGCTATGTGCTGGTGCAAGGTGGCGGCATACCGTCGATTACCGTCATGGGATACAATCGCCAGGTCGGTTGGGAAGAGTTGCTCGCACGCATTAAGGCCGCAACCCAAAGCAATGTCGCGCCGGTGATCAGGTAGATTTATAAGTAAAGGAAATCGAATGCAAAAATGGATAGGTTATTTGATATTGAGCATTGCGCTCTACGCTTGTGTGACGATCAATGTGTACTTCCCCGCCGCCGCCGCGGAGAAGGCTGCCGATAAGATTATCGACGAAGTGTTGCAGAGCAGGCAAGCGAACAAGCCCGCGCCCGCCCCCGCTGCGAAATAATTGTTGTGATTTTCAACCGAGGCATAACTATGAACCGATTCGTTTCTTTACCGAGTTTGATTGTGTTGCTGGTCGCCGCGAATACATCGTGGGCGCAGGCGAACTTGGACGTCAACACCCCGGGCATCGCCGCTATCACCAATTCCATGAAAGCGCGCAACGCCCAATTGCAAGGAGCCTATCAATCGGGCGCGGTGGGCTTCGCCAAGGATGGCAACGTCGCTGTGCGTGACGCCGGCGCCGTGCCGCTCAAAGATCGCGCCGCCATCAATGGCCTGGTCGCGCACGAGAATCAGGACCGCGCGGCGCTTTACAAAGAGATCGCCAAGGCAAATAGCCATCCCGAATGGGAGGGCGATATCCGAAACACCTTCGCGCAACGTTTCATTCAAAAGGCCGCCGCCGGATGGTATGTGCAAGATGGCAGCGGAGCTTGGGTCAAAAAGTAAAATCTTGGCGCCCGTTCTCGTCTTCGATATTGAAACCATCCCGGATACCGATGGGCTGACCAAGCTTTATAACCTTCCTCCCGACACGCCCGCCACTGAGGTTGCCGAGCGGGCATTTGCCGAACGGCGTGAAAAAACCGGCAGCGATTTTCTAGCGTTGCACCTCCACCGCGTTGTAGCCATCTCGTGCGCATTGCGCGATCGCGATAGCTTCAAAGTGTGGTCGCTGGGTACGCCGCAAGACACCGAAGCGACACTGATTCAACGCTTCTTCGATGGTATCGAAAAATACCGGCCGCAACTCGTATCCTGGAACGGCGGCGGCTTCGATTTGCCCGTACTGCATTACCGCTCGCTGGTGAATGGTGTCATCGCGCCGCGTTATTGGGAAATGGGCGAAGAGGACCGCGACTTCAAATGGAATAACTACATCAGCCGCTATCACACGCGTCATCTCGATCTCATGGATCTTCTGGCGCTCTATCAGCCGCGCGCTAATGCGCCGCTCGACGCACTCGCCAAGCTATGTGGCTTTCCCGGCAAGCTCGGCATGGATGGCTCGAAAGTGTGGCAAGCGTTTCAGGGCGGCGAGATCGTATCGATTCGAAACTATTGTGAAACCGATGTCGCTAACACGTATCTAATGTTCCTGCGTTTTCAGCTCATGCGTGGCCACGCGACCCGCGATCAGCACGACAAAGAAGTAAAGCTTGCGCGCGAGACGTTAAGCCAAATGGACGGCGCGCACTGGCGCGAGTACCTTAGCGCCTGGAAAGAATTGCAATCGCAATAAACGAACTTTCCATGGACGAAGGTTCATGGAAAATGGTCACCGTGAGGTATGGTGGCAGATGCACCCAGGAACCTGGTATTCGCTGAGTTTTTCATCGTTGAGTGATCGTCTCTTTGCTAATAGTAAGCCCACCCTCGCCCCCTCTCCCGCCGGGTCGGGAGAGGGGGTATTCCCTCGCCCCGTCCCCTTCCCGCCTTGAGGGAAGTTACTGTGCGCCAATCACATGGGTCCTGGCGAGGTTCATGGAAAGGAGCGTTGTTTGCATCAATTTTCGGCCGGTGTTCTGTCTCCGCTGGCGATGACGTCCAAATCCACGAATGACACCGACAGCGTAACCAATCGTTTAAATTTCACGACGGACGGTGGCGTTGCTGAAAATTGGAAAGCGAACACGCTGAAATCGACGGATTGAAATCGCAAGTGCGCGCGCAAGTCGCCTTGCTCGCCTGCGATGTCGCGCTTCATCCGGGGCGATGTGTTGACGCAAGACTTGACCCAATACTGTTCGCATAAGCTCGTTCGCCCTGAGCCGTGAGCTTGTCGAACGGTGAATGGGCTTCGACAAGCTCTCAAGAAACAGTAATTTTGTCATTGATATTCAATAGTTTGCGCCCGTCTATTTGGGGCTGAAAGGCATTATGAATC
>JAYTGZ010000087.1:0-8709 GCA_043733025.1 Pseudomonadota bacterium
GCCGCCTAATCCACTCTGTTTCTCGACGACACTGGATTCCCGCTGTAGCCTGCCTTCGAATGTTTTAGTCGGGGGCGGAAATGACAATAGGTTGAGTGGAGCGATACTCCGCGCCTAGATCGCTCTATTCACCCCCCCTACGCAAAACCCCTGTATACTACGCGCCGCGGCATTAGTTTCCAGTCCTCGCGCCGCAGCCGATCCGGCCTTTCAAAGTTTTCCCTCTTCTGCCTGAGACTGGCGCCCTGCTAACAGCGGCGACAGGCTGATCTTTCCCTTTGGAGTTGTATGTCTTTTTCTTCTCTCGGCCTGGCCGATGAAATTGTCCGCGCCGTTTCCGAACACGGTTACACGGTGCCCACCCCTATTCAATTGCAAGCGATCCCCGCCGTATTGTCCGGCGGCGATCTCTTGGCCGGCGCGCAGACCGGCACCGGCAAGACCGCTGGTTTTACCTTGCCGATTTTGCATCGGCTATCGAACCGTTCCGGCAAAGGCCCATCCGAAGGCCGTGCGCCGGTCCGCGCGCTGATCCTTACGCCCACCCGCGAGCTCGCGGCGCAAGTCGAAGAGAGCGTGCGCACCTACGGCAAATATTCGAAGCTCACTTCCATGGCGATGTTCGGCGGCGTGAATATCAATCCGCAGATCAAGATGCTGAGGAGCCGTGTGGATATTCTGGTCGCGACGCCGGGCCGCTTACTCGATCACGTGCAGCAAAAAACCGTCGATCTGTCGAAGGTCGAAATCCTCGTGCTCGACGAAGCGGATCGCATGCTCGACATGGGTTTCATTCACGACATCAAGCGGGTGCTCGCATTGTTGCCCAAGCAGCGGCAGAATTTATTGTTCTCGGCGACGTTTTCCGACGAGATCAAAGCGCTGGCGAATGGCTTGCTGAATAAACCGGCGATGATCGAGGCGCCGCGCGAACAGGCAACCGCCGAACTGATCACGCAAAAGGTCTACCACGTCGATCGCGAGCGTAAGCGCGAGTTGCTTGCGCATCTCATCAAGCAACACAATTGGTTTCAAGTGCTGGTGTTCACGCGCACTAAACATGGCGCTAACAAACTTGCGTTGCAACTGGAAAAAGACGGCATCAAATCCCTCGCCATCCACGGCAACAAAAGCCAGGCGGCGCGCACGCGCGCAATGGCGGAATTCAAACAAGGCTCCTTGCAAGTGCTGGTCGCCACCGACATCGCGGCGCGCGGCATCGATATCATCGAATTGCCCCACGTGGTGAATTTCGAGTTGCCGAACGTGCCGGAAGACTACGTGCATCGCATCGGCCGCACCGGCCGCGCCGGATCGGAAGGCGAAGCGACGTCGCTGGTGTGTATCGATGAACTGAAATTGCTCGCGGACATCGAGAAGATGATGAAACGGAAAGTGCCGCAGCAGGTGTTAGCGGGCTTCGAGCCAAATCCGCACATCAAAGCAGAGCCTATTATCAACGGGCAAAATCGCGGACAACGGCCGGAAAATGGTCAGCGTCAAGGCCGGCCCGGTGGCGCCTCGCGACCGCACGCAAAACCAACGGTGAAACCTGTCGGCATACGCGGCGGCAAGCCGCAAGTGAGGCGGCCGTCGGTGCACAATGCGGCTGGGCGATCGCGGTAATTGGTTCACGGTTTGGGGCGCTATAACCGTTGGCCCTCACCCTGCACCCTCTCCCGGAGGGAGAGGGTATAAAAATCCCTTCTCCCTCCGGGAGAAGGGTGGGGACGGGGTAGCCCTAGGCTAGCCACTGGCCTAGGGCCATGAGGGTACTGCGCCACGAGCCAGATTCAGCTTGCCCCGTGGCAAGGCATG
This sequence comes from Pseudomonadota bacterium, assembly GCA_043733025.1. GTDB lineage: Bacteria > Pseudomonadota > Gammaproteobacteria > Burkholderiales > JALYOK01 > JALYOK01. Next base: position 1,819 of record JAYTGZ010000087.1, read on the forward strand.
CCCTGGGCATGAATATCCACGCGCCTCCCAGGCCGACCGTTATTTCAGAATAGACTTAAGCAGCTTACCCATCTCCGCCGGATTGCGCGTGATTTTGATGCCGCAATTTTCCATCACTTCAAGTTTAGCCTGTGCCGTGCCCTTGCCGCCCGAGATGATGGCGCCGGCGTGGCCCATGCGTTTACCCGGTGGCGCGGTGACGCCGGCAATAAAGCCGACCACCGGTTTTTTCATGTTTAGCTTAACCCACTCGGCGGCGATTTCTTCGTCGTTGCCGCCGATCTCGCCGACCATGATCACCGCTTCGGTTTGCGCATCGTCGTTGAATAGGCGCATCACGTCGATGTGCTTCAAGCCGTTCACCGGATCGCCGCCGATGCCAACACAAGTCGATTGTCCGAGACCCTGTTCCATTAACTGGCCGACCGCTTCATAAGTCAGCGTACCAGAGCGCGACACGACGCCGATCGGGCCTTTCTTGTGGATGTGGCCGGGCATAATGCCGATCTTGAGTTCGTCCGGCGTGATCACGCCGGGACAATTGGGCCCGACCAGTAGCGTTTTTTTGCCTTGCATTTTGTGACGTGTGCGGATCATGTCGCGCACTGGAATACCCTCGGTGATGCAAATCACGAGATCGAGTCCCGCTTCCACCGCCTCATCGATGGCCGCGGCCGCAAAGGGCGGCGGCACGTAGATGACGGACGCCGTGGCGCCGGTTTTTTCTATCGCCTCGGCGACCGTGTTGAAAATGGGAATGCCGTCGAAGCTCTGCCCGCCTTTACCCGGCGTCACGCCGGCGACGTAACAGTTCGCGCCGTTCGCATAGGCCTTGCCCATCTGCGTGTGGAATTGCCCAGTCTTGCCGGTGATGCCTTGGGTGATGACTTTAGTGTTTTTGTCTATCAGGATACTCATTTTTGGTTCCGTCGTTCCCGCGCAGGCGGGAATACTCTAAATTGTCATTCCCGCGAAAGCGGGAATCCATGTTCGATCAACCAATAATCGTTTCATATAAATCGTTCCACTCTGGATTACCTGATTCGATCAACTCGATCTTCCAAATCCGATTCCAATTCTTGATTTGCTTCTCGCGCGAAATCGCCTGCTGGACATCTTCATGCTGTTCGTACCATACCAAGGACTTGAGGCCGTATCGCTTGGTGAAACCGTCTACTTGTTCTTCCTTATGCTGCCAGATCCGTTGCACGAGATTCGATGTCACGCCAACGTACATCGTTCCTCGTGGTTTGTTGGCTAGGATGTAAACGTAATAGTGCTTTTCTTCCACTTACATGGATTCCCGCTTTCGCGGGAATGACAGAGGCCGAGGTTACCGTCAAAATTAACGCGCCGCCGCGACCACCTTCTGCGCGGCATCGGCCATGTTGCTCCCGGAAATAATCGGCAGGCCAGACTCCGCCAGAATCTTTTTCCCCAGATCGACGTTGGTGCCTTCCAAGCGCACCACCAGCGGCACTTTCAAGTGCACTTCGCGTGCGGCCGCAACCACGCCGTTGGCGATGACGTCGCATTTCATGATGCCGCCGAAAATATTCACCAGGATCGCCTTCAAGCCGGGATTCTTGAGCATGATCTTGAAGGCTTCCGTGACTTTCTCTTGCGTCGCGCCACCGCCGACATCCAGAAAGTTCGCCGGTGCGCCACCGTAAAATTTGATGATGTCCATGGTCGCCATGGCGAGGCCCGCGCCATTCACCAGGCAGCCAATGTTGCCGTCGAGGGAGATGTAGGAGAGATCGAATTTCGACGCTTCGACTTCCGCCGGGTCTTCCTCGTCGAAATCGCGTAGGGCGACGATGTCTGGATGGCGGTAAAGCGCGTTGTCGTCGAAGTTGAATTTTGCGTCGAGGGCAATGACTTTGCCGTCGCTCGTTAGAATCAACGGGTTGATTTCCGCCAATGACGAATCGGTCTCATCGAACGCTTGGTACAACCCAAGCAGCACGCCACGAGCCGCGCCAATACTGGCTTCCGGCACGCCGATCTTGCGTGCGATAGCGTCGGCTTCGCTATCTGTCAAACCCTTGGCCGGGTCGATGAAGACCTTGTGAATTTTTTCCGGGGTGTGCTCCGCGACCGCTTCAATGTCCATGCCGCCTTCAGAACTCGCCATCAGCGCCACACGCTGGGAGCCACGATCGACCACCATGCCGACGTAGAGTTCTTGCCTGATATCGGCGCCCTCTTCGATCAGCAAGCGGCGGACTTTTTGCCCTTCCGGCCCGGTCTGGTGGGTCTTGAGTTGCATGCCGAGAATTTGGCTCGCATATTGGCGCACTTCGTCGACGGATTTCGCGACCTTCACGCCGCCGCCTTTGCCGCGTCCACCGGCGTGGATTTGCGCCTTCACCACCCACACTTTTCCACCCAAGCGCTCCGCGGCCTGCACGGACTCATCGACGGAAAAACACGCAATACCGCGCGGCGCCGGGACGTTGAATTTTCGTAGGATTTCTTTGCCTTGGTATTCGTGAATCTTCATATTCGACTAGGACTTGAGTTCTGGAACATTAGCGGCGTCGCGCTGAAACCAGCGCGGATAATATTTGGCGACGACGGCGCCGCGCGTATCGAGCGCGTGGCAGCCATCGAGTTGAAATGGCTTTTTATCCGGATCAAAAACCTTGGCCCGGCCATGGCCATACATGGATTGAATCGCCGCGGGCGCCATCGAGCCCAACAATTCCGTCAGGTGCGTGCAGCCTTTCAACTTGCCGAACAGTCCCGCGAGAAAGATGCGAAATCCGGCAACGATCTTTTGGCCTTTGAGTTTTTCGCGATAATCCGGCGTGATCTTGTCGCATTCATTCTCGTAGGGCATGCCATCGGTTACGGCGCAGGCGTCAACGATATTCATGTCGCCGTCCAAGGTGAGGCGAATCTTCATGTCGTGGATCGGGTCGCCTGCCTTACGCGAAAAATGCGAGGCGTTGACATCGAAATGCTTGACGTCGGTGAGATGGCCTTCGATCTCGAACAAGCCGTCTTCACGCTCGTAGCCGTCGATTTTAATCGTACGCGTATGCAGTTGCCGACGGCCTGCAACGGGGTTCGGTAGGGGCATAGAAACCTTGGATTATTTGATGAGCGTGACCGGCACGCTGCTTAAATGGATGACCTTATGGGCCACGGAACCGAGCACGAGATCGGAGATCGCGCCCATGCCGCGGGTCCCCATGATGATCTGATCGAAGTTATTCTCTTTCGCGTATTGCGCAATGGTTTCCGCCACGTGGCCCACGCTGATGTGATGGGTGTAGGGCACATTGGCTTGAGTGAGCCGTTCCTCAGCCGGTTTCAACGCGGTGTAACCCTCCACGCGATAGTAATCGTTCAATTGCTGTTCGCTGACGAACATTTTTGCATGGCCGGACAGAACAGGAATATGAACGTTCAAAAGGTGGATATCCACGCCGGCTTGCTTTTGTGCGAGTCGGATAACGTGGTCGATAGCGCGACCGGCGCTATCGGAACCGTCTATGGGCACGAGTATCTTCATCTATCGAATGACCTTCACTTACCGCTGAGGGAAGCGTCGCCAGCGGCCAGATCCACCAGCGGCGCAGTCTTTTTCTCCTGGCGCGACGCCAGCCATTTACCTACCGCGACAACAAACACGGCGCCCAGTATGGGGAGCCAGGTGTGCAGGTAAGGGGCATTGTGTTCGATCCAACCGGTTATGGCATTATCGGTCACCGCCATCTCGCCCGCCACATAACCAAGCAGACCGCCGCCTATGGTGATAATGATCGGCAAGCGATCCATCACTTTCATGATCAACGTACTGCCGAAAATAATGATGGGGATACTGATCAACAATCCGATCACGATCAGCGAGACGCTACCGTTGGCGGCGGCGGCGACGCCGATGACATTGTCCAAACTCATGACCAAATCGGCGATGATAATGGTGCGTACCGCGGCCGTCAGATTGTCGTTGGAGGAAATGCCTTCACCGTGCCCTTCCTCCGGCATTGTCAGCTTGACGCCGATCCACAGCAACAACAGCGCGCCGACGATCTTCAGGTAAGGCAGGTGCATCAAGTACACAGCGAAGAATGTGAGTATGATGCGCAAGACGATCGCGCCGGCGCTGCCGAACAACACGCCCATTTTGCGTTGTTTCTCCGACAGGGATCGGCAGGCTAATGCGATCACCACGGCGTTATCGCCTGATAGGACAATATTAATGCCGATGATTTTCAGCAGGGCCGCCCCAGACTCGGGGCTGAATAGAGTTTCTAGCATGTCATTTAATGGAATTCTCGGCGCGAAGCCTTAAAATAGAACAATGGGAAAATTATTGGACACACCACGGGCGTTCAGGCTCGAATTCTCGCCGATTTCACGGTTTCGGGCAAGGTGGCTGCTGATCTTGGCGGCGCTGTTCGCGGGCCTAGGCGCCGGCGTTTGTGCCGTCGCCGCGAATTTAGACGAACAATTCCTTGCGGCGGAAGAAGCATTTCGCATTCGCGACACTAAAGCGCTGGAATACTACGTCCCGGCACTGAAAGACCACTTCCTTGCTGATTACCCTCAGTACTGGCTACTGCAACTGACTTTGAAGTACGCTGACCCGGCGCAGGTTAGCGATTTTCTCACGCGCTATCCCGATGGACCGCTCGCGGACCGGCTGCGTATCGATTGGCTCAAGCTGCTCGGGCACAACGAGGAGTGGGAAGCGTTCGCCGCCCAATTCCCGAAACTCAAGCAAGAAGATACCGAGTTGACGTGTTATGAGGTGCAACGGCGCGTCGCCCATTCAGACAAGGAGGCGGTCAAACAAGTCCATCAGTTGTGGTTCGTCGGACGCAGCCAGCCGGAAAGTTGCGATCCGCTGTTTGCCCAACTTCTCGGCGAAGATTTGCTATCCCACGACGATGTCTGGGCGCGCATCCGCCTGGCAAGCCTATCCAGCAATGCCGGCGTGTTAAGCGCCGCGAACAGCTATTTGCCGGCGGACGAGGCCATGGATATTAAGGCGTTCGACAAAGCGCGCCGTGCACCGGGCGCGTATTTGGCGAAGAAATCTCTGCCGTTGAACTCTCGCGCCAGCCGCGAGATCGCTATTTTCAGCGTGCTGCAGATCGCGCGCAAAGATCACGGCCAAGCGGCTGTGCATTGGAGCGCGATGTCACACCGTTTCCCCGAGAAAGATCAAGGAGAGGTGTGGGGACAGATCGCCCACCAAGCGGCATGGGCACAGGATCCCGCGGCGCTGACGTGGTTCGAGAAAGCCGGCGATGCACCGTTAAGCGATACGCAACTGGCCTGGAAAGTACGTGCCGCCTTGCGCGCGCAGAATTGGCCGGAAGTGTTGAATGCCGTCGACCACATGTCGGCGACTGAGCAGCAACTCGCGACCTGGCTCTATTGGAAGGCTCGCGCCTTAAAGCAGCAAGGCAAAACAAACGAAGCCCGTGATTTGTTTGTGCCCTTGGCGCAAGAATTCGGCTTCTACGGGCAATTGGCGTCCGACGAGGTCGGCACGGTGTTGAACAATCCCAAGGAAACTTGGACACCCAGCGCCGATGATCTCAAAGCCACGGAAGAATCGAGCAGCGTCAAACGCGCGCTCTATCTCAATCGGCTGGGCCTGTGGCAAGATGGCGCCAAGGAATGGAATGTCGCCATGCGCGGTTTCGGCGACAAACAATTGCTCACCGCCGCCGAGGTCGCGAACCGCGCTGGTTGGTTCGACCGCGCCATCCACGCGGCGGAGCGAACGCAGACCTTGCACGACTTCACCTTGCGTTATCCGACGCCGTTTCGCAAAGAAATCGGCGCCGGCGCCAAGCAAAATCGGCTCGACGAAGCCTGGGTCTATGGCATCGTGCGCCAAGAGAGTCGCTTCTACTCGGCGGCAAAATCCCGCGTCGGCGCGATGGGATTGATGCAGTTGATGCCTGCGACTGCGCGATGGGTGGCGCAAAAATTGGGCGTCAAGAACTTTAACACGAGTCATGCCAACACCGTCGATACAAACACCACGTTCGGCACCTATTATTTACGCCACGTGCTGGATGATCTAGGGCACCCGGTGTTGGCCACGGCGGGCTACAACGGCGGGCCGAGCCGGGCGTCGCGCTGGCGCGACGTCAAACCGTTGGAGGGCGCGATCTACGTCGAATCGATTCCGCTTAGCGAAACCCGCGACTACGTCAAAAAGGTCATGGCCAATGCCACGATCTACGCGGGCATCTTGGGGCTCAAGTGGCAATCGCTCAAGGATCGGTTGGGTCTCATCCCAGGTCGTTCCGGCGCGACGGAAGAAGACTCCAGCACGGACGAAGAATAGCCTTGGCAGCCTGTTTGGGTTATTCTAGGACTTCAGGAAGCATCAATGACGATTAAGCGTATTTGCATGCTCGGTGGAACCGGCTTTGTCGGCCGCCACATCACCCGTCAATTGGTGGAGCGGGGCTGTGACGTTCGCTTGTTGACGCGCGACCGCGAGCGAGCGAAGCATTTGCTGGTCCTGCCATCGGCCGAAGTGATCGCGGCGAACGTTCACGATCCCGCCGCGTTAGAGCGGCAGTTTGCCGGCATGGACGCGGTGATCAACTTGGTCGGCATTCTGCACGAAAGCAGGAAAAATTCGTTCGACAACGCCCACGTTCAACTGACGCAGAAAGTGCTCGACGCCTGCCTCGCGGCGGGCGTGAAGCGCGTGTTGCATATGAGCGCACTCGCCGCCACGGCGGATGCACCGAGTGCCTATTTACGCAGCAAAGCCGAAGCGGAAAAACGCGTGCTCGCCTTTCAGCAAGCTGGCTTAGGCGAGACGACGATTTTTCGCCCTTCAGTGATCTTCGGCCAGGGCGACAGCTTCATCAACCTGTTCGCCAAGCTCATCAAAACCTTGCC
>JAYTGZ010000088.1:0-5476 GCA_043733025.1 Pseudomonadota bacterium
CAATTTTCTCTCCTGAAGAATGTAGACATCCGAACGTGAGGCAATTCTTGTGCCAAACAAGTTCAAGATGAAAATTTAGAGGGCCATGTCTAGTGCCCCAGAGTGTCCTGCGAAAAAATCGCGACCATTGTTAATAATCGGCGGTAGTTTTTACATGTACCGGTAATACTTACGTCATCGGCAGGAATCACTACGGAATTTTTTTACCGGCGCTAATTGTGTTTGGCTTGCCCTTTGCCGTTGCGGGCGTCACGGTGCATGAAGAATAAAAAAATCCCTTTTTCTACCTTAACGTTTTAGGGAAAAGTGCAACCACCGGAACGCTTCATTCTGTAATGCTTATAGCCAGTTGAAAGGATACCAACGCTTCTACACTTATCGCGCGGCCATAAATTTTTAGCAAATATTACGAATGCCCGCCCATGCATGCGGGCGGGCGACAAAGCGCTGAGAAAGCAGAGAAGGTATGTTTTTTGCTCATCGGTTCTTTGCTCTATTTCGAACCGTTAACGAAGGACACCCATATGAATCTTCTCATCATCGGCGGCGCGGGCTAAACAGACAGAACGGTTCTATCCCCACTTTATCTATTAGGCCCTAAATCATGACTGAAAAAAAGCAAGCTCCCAAATCATCTCGGAAACAAGCGCAAACAAAACCGATGCCCGATACTGATCGCGGTATCTCAACTACGTCTGATGCTGCACGTACCGCGGCGAAGTCACCTGAGTCCTACACGGTGAGCGGACTTGCGAATAAACGCGGCGCCCCGGACATTACGGACGTCGCGACGGCAAAAGTCGCGGGCACCGAAATGCTCGCCGCGTCGTTCCCTTTTAACGCTGCCAAGCCGTCCGAATTCGGCGATGCCGCAATGACGCCTATGACGGGACAAACTGTAGAGCCGTCCGATCCGATCGTGGGCGCGAGCACGCTCACCGAAACTAACGCTTCGGAAAAGGTCGGCAAGGGCAATCCCCAGATCAGTTTCAATCCAGGAAACGGGCCGCTCGATCGCGTGCGCGTCGACTCCAGTGGCCGCGTGCTGACCACAAATCAAGGCGTACCGATTGCTGGCAATCAAAATTCGCTCAAAGCAGGTTTGCGAGGACCGACCCTGCTCGAAGATTTCATCCTGCGTGAGAAACTCACGCATTTTGATCATGAGCGCATCCCCGAGCGCATCGTGCATGCGCGAGGCTCGGGCGCGCACGGCTATTTCCAGTGCTACGAAGGGCTCGCGGAACTGACCCGCGCGTCGATATTCGCCGAAGCCGGAAAACGCACACCGGTGTTCGTGCGCTTTTCCACCGTTGCCGGCGAGCGCGGGTCGGCCGACAGCGTGCGCGACGCGCGCGGCTTTGCAGTGAAGTTCTACTCCGACGAAGGCAACTGGGATTTAGTCGGTAATAACATTCCGGTGTTTTTCATTCAGGATGCGATGAAGTTTCCCGACCTCGTACATGCAATCAAGCCCGAGCCGCATAATGGGATACCGCAAGCGGCGGCCGCGCACGATACCTTTTGGGATTTCGTCTCGCTGATGCCCGAGTCCACTCACATGTTGATGTGGGTTATGTCGGATCGCGCCATCCCGCGCAGTTTCCGCATGATGCAGGGGTTCGGCGTGCACACGTTCCGATTCGTCAACGCGCGGGGCGAATCGCGCTTCGTTAAATTTCACTGGACGCCGCTGGCCGGCACGCACTCGTTGGGGTGGGACGAGGCGGTCAAAATTTCCGGCGCCGACCCCGATTTTCACCGCAGGGACTTGTGGGACGCGATCGAAGCAGGGGCGTATCCCGAATATGAGCTCGCGATACAGGTGTTTACCGAGGACGACGCGGAGCGATTTAGCTTCGACGTGCTCGACGCGACCAAGCTCATTCCTGAAGAACTGGCGCCGCTCAAACCGATAGGTAGGCTCGTGCTGAATCGCAACCCCGACAACTTCTTTGCCGAGACCGAGCAAGTCGCGTTCTGCACCGCCCACATCGTCCCCGGCATAGACTTCAGCAACGACCCGTTGCTCGCCGGCCGTATTCATTCGTATGTCGACACCCAAATCTCGCGACTCGGGGGCCCGAATTTCCACGAGATTCCCGTCAATGCCCCGGTGGCCCAGGTGCATAACAACCAGCGCGACGGCATGCACCGCCAGGCCATCCCGCGCGGCCGCGTCGCGTACGAGCCCAATTCGCGCGGTGGCGGTTGTCCGTTTCAAGCAGGTATGCAAGGCTTCATGTCCTTCCCGCAACCGGTCGAAGAGCATAAGTAACTTAGCAATAATAAGTTGAACAATCAGTTCACGGAAATTGGGCGCGAGGCATGAGCCGGTAGTTCCACTCTCCGTGGAACTCATCGCGTTCGATGGCCAACTCGGCGAGTTCTTTGTCCGACACCTTGATTCCAGCAGCATAGGCGTTCTCGTCGAGCGCGGCGCGGATGCGCAGTCCGGTCTGGGTCGTGGTGCCGCCGATGAGGTTGACCACCACCTGACGGCTCAGCAAGGGCCGGCCTCGCCAGTTGTTGGTGATATGGCAGAACATGCGGTGCTCGATCTTGTTCCACTTGCTCGTGCCGGGCGGGAAGTGGCAAACTTGGATGGCAAGCCGCAACTCGTCGGCCAGCTTTTGTAGCTGCAGCCGCCACAGGCGCACGCGGTAGCCGTTGCTGCCGCCGCAGTCGGCCGTGATCAGCAGCCGCTGGGCGTGGCGGTACTGGGGCCTGCCCATCTCCAGCCACCAGCGCCGAATGCTGTGCACCGCAAACTCGGCCGTGTCGTGGTCGATGCCTGCGTTGACCCAGCCAACGTTTGCCGTCAGATCGTATACACCGTAAGGGGCCACCTTGCCCAGCTCGGGGTCGATGAAGTCATGCGTGCGCACTGCCTCGGGCTGGCCTTTGGGCTGCCACTCGCGCCCGCCATTCTTGAAGTCGCCGATCAACTCCCTCTTCTTGGTGTCCACCGAGATCACCGGCTGTCCATCGTCCTGGTACTGTGTCACCACCGATGCAATGTGCCTGAATTGCGCGTCACGGGTGGCTGGCCTAGGGCCATCGGGATGGTGCGACCCTTCACGGGTCTTGCGCGTGGCTTGCAGGCTGTAGCGCAGTTGCGCCAGCAGATCGCACACAGTGCGCTGGCTGACTGGGTGACCCTGGCGGTTCAGCTCCTGCGCCAGGCGAGTCGTACTCTTGCATGTCCAGCGCAGTGTCGATTGCGGATCGCCCCGTGTCGTGGGCTCGATCAGCGCATCCAAATCGCTCAGCAGGGTCGCATCCTTGGCAACGAGTTTCTTGCGCCCACCACCGGACACGCGAACTCGACTTTGTCTGGGCACACGGGCATCAAGCGTTCGTGCCGCCACCGCAGCGCCACTGAGTTCCGCAAGCCCGGCATGGATCGTTGTCCGCGACAGGCCCACCGCGCGAGCTACGGCACTGACGCCACCGCGCCCGAGACTGCGCGCCTCAACGGCCGCCCACAGTCGCAGCGTTGCTTCATCCAGCCGATCAGCCAGCGCTCTGTACTTGACCTCGATCTTGTCGGCAACATCCACCCGCGCACAATAACACCAAACGCTTTAGTGTTCAAGTTATTATTGCTAGATTACTAATTGATAACGGCCCTACTCGTTAGCACCCGCAGAGGAGAAGAAACGAAACGGAATTTTAAGCACGCAAAGGGGGCAGCCTCAAGAAAGGGGAAATTCGACCCATTCCGCCGGTCGGTTAAAGTATGCCCCTTGAACTTCGGGAATGTCGCGTTTGCAGACATACAACTCGATTTTGAAAGTTGCCGCAAAACCGCCGCTGGAACCGATAGACGCCCAATAGTTGACATTCCGTCTGGCAAAAGAGGCAGAGTTCAGGGTGCGCAGTGGAGGTACCGCAATTCTCGTATTTACGTAGCTTTGCGGTGCGTTTTGACGTACTCGCGTAACGCCGCGTTAATCCGACCTTGATAACGCTAACCAGTCTCTTTAAAAAAACTTAATACATCCGCGTCCAGTCGCAGCGTGACCTGTCGCTTATTTTCAGATGGCACCAATGCGGCCCGGCCTTGTCCATTGGATAGCGCCTCATTGCTGCGGAATATCGCTGAAGTTAATGTCGGCATCCGACATGGCTCTTACGAACCCCAGACGCTTACGTTGTGCAATGCTCAACGGAACGGGTTTCCTAGGGCCTAGCCTAAACGTAACAGTATTGCATGCGCTCATGGCATCTGCCTTTATCGCCGAAATCAATCGAATGACCTTAACGTTATTGCCACGACTGGGGTACACCACCGCCAACAAAGCCAACTTGACCAGACCTACGGTTTTCCAACGATCTTTACCGTAGGCATCCCGGCCGTCTAAGGTTTCGATACGGTTGGGATCAATGAAAGCTCGAGCGGCGTCATCAAAACTCACGCGGTGCTTACGAAGATTGGTTGCAGCTCTCTTGGCATCTCACTCGAACTCAATTTTGAAACTATACTACGTTTGTAGTTACACTAAACGCTGTACCCGGTAAATTCAGGCGCGAAATATTGAAAGTACGGTAAGCGCCGCCCTGAGAAACATGTGAATTTTGCGGCGCGACCCAGTGTGAGTGGCATCACGCCAAGCGATCGTCAGCCCTACATCAAAGTGCGCGGTGCGATTTGCACCCAAACCAGTCAACTCCCAAACTAAAAAAAGGCGAAGCAACGCGTTTCGATACTCTCCCGTTGCGGCGCGTCGTCAGGTGTGTTTGGATCATCAAATGCCGCGTGGATAGTAAACCGCGCACGGCCGTCGGTTGCAGAGTCAAACGTTTTGATCAATAGCGCTTCGTTCATTTGCATTTCGGGAAAGTAGAACCACCGATGCGTGAGATTGAAAAGCGGCGCTTGAATTTCGCCGATACGATCTTTCGCCTTGCGCTTGACTGGAATCAGATCTTTAGCTGCAACGCTTTGCGCATCGCACATTGTCATCGGTGATCGATAAATCGCTCCACGGACCGAACGCCACACATTTACAATCGCAAATCTTCGCGAGAGCAATGCTTCAATTTCGTGCGACATTTTGCCAAAATGGTCGCGCAAGCGTCGCGGCCCAGATGCGTCGCTGTAGTCATTGTGAACAGCCGACGCAGGCTCGCGGACCTTGCGTTCTTTTTGAATATCAACTGACGATGAGCGCCGAGTATGGTCGAAAACCTCTACTCGAGTGGCGCCAGTTGCGCGCTTCACCAACGCCCTTACTTCGTGTTCGTAAACAGCGGCAATCTCACCGTCGTCATAAAAGTCGCCGACCGCGCTACTATGGGATAACAACGTGAAGCCTTCGCGGTCCAGTTCGAACGCTCCTTGACGTATCCGAGCGTTACGGATAACCACCGACAGTACATTCCAATTGAGGTATGAGTCTGAGTGGGGCGGTTTTTGAATATGATCAGGCGGCAGATTTCGATCGGTTGAAAATAGTTTTAAAGAGTATTG
>JAYTGZ010000089.1:0-8292 GCA_043733025.1 Pseudomonadota bacterium
CTCGTTCCGTGGCGAAGCACAACGTCACGATCAACAATCTGTTGCCGGGCATGTTCGTAACGGACACCATGAGCAGCCGCATCACCGCCGGCGCGAAGATGGCCGGCAAGAGCTACGAGGAAGTGGAAGCGGAACGCCTAAAGCCCATCGCCGCGGGCCGCTTCGGTAACATCGAAGAATTCGGCATGGCGGCGGCATTCCTATGCGGCGCTCAAGGCGGTTATATTGTCGGTCAGAATTTTCTGATCGATGGCGGCGCGTATGGTGGGACGTTCTAGCAGTCGTTCGGCGGGATGAGATCCCGCCCTACATTTTTGCTAGCACTGCGCCACGGACCTTACCCAGCTTGCCTCTTGGCTATGCATGGCCTGACTGGGTGGCCTAGGGCCAGAGGCAATGGCCCGAGGCCAGTGGCTAGCCTAGGGCTACCCAGTATCCATGCGCCTTTTGGCGCATGCCAATTCGTGATCCATGGGAAACTAGTTCCTAAAAATCGCACAAGGTTCTTGTAGGCGATTTTCTCTGCTACATCTCGTGGAAGTTTGCTAAGCCAGCCTCGATACCACTGGGCGATGCTCGGCGACTCCGGCACGAAGCGCTTGGGGTCGATGGCGTAAAGCTTCAATGTGCTCTCGATCGGTGTGCTAGACAGCAACGCCTTGCGGATTTTTTCAGTAGTTGACAAACGCCGCCCGCGCCTCGCGGCCCAGTTCGGCGGCATTCGCGCCGGTCAAACTGCGTAGGAACGCGAGCAATTGCTGCCGGTCTTGGGATGGCAATTCAACTTTTTCTCCCAAAGAGCAGCCTGCGCCGCCGGCATAAAAATCAACAACTTTCGCCAGTGTCGCGATCGAGCCATCATGCATATACGGCGGCGTGAGGGCAACATTGCGCAGGCTCGGGGTTTTGAAGGCGTGCTGGTCGGCGGGGTCGCCTGTGACTTCGAAACGTCCTTCGTCCTTTTGGTCAGGCTCGGAGACATTGGCCAAATCCTTGGGATCGACCATCACGCTGACGCCGGGCGCAAGTTGCACGCTGATCGGGCGCGACGCGAGCTGTTGCCTGGCGCCGTGGATGCCGGTGTTGTGAAAGCGGTTGTCCGTGAAGGGCGCGGTGTGTTCGTCTACAGTGTGGCAGGTGCTGCAATTCGCGCGCTTGAACACTGCGAATCCTGCCTGTTCCTCGACGGATAACGCTTGCGCGTCGCGGCCGAAATGCCAGCGATCGAAGCGCGAATCGCCAGCGAGCAAAATGCGTTCGTAGCTGGCGAGGGCCTGGCCGATGGTTTCTTCATCCGGCCCGCGGCCGTCGAAGGCCACTTTGAACAGGCCCCGATAGTCCGGCAATGTCTTTAGCCGCGAAACGACGGACTCGACCGTGCCATTCGCCATTTCGTTCGCTGCCAGGAGCGGTCCCCAAACCTGGGCTTCGAGTGATGGTTTCGCGCCGTCGCGCTGGAAGCTATCGTGCAGCGCGACGTTCAACAATGTGGGTGCGTTGCGCCGCAGGCTCTTGCCCTCGAAGCCGACGGATGTCGCCAGTTCGTTTTGCGTGAAGCCTTGCTCGGGCACATGGCACATGGCGCAGGACAAGGTGTTGTTCGGCGACAAACGCCGATCCATGAAAAGTTTTTTGCCGAGGGCGATTTTGGCGGGCGTGCTGGGATTATCGGCAGGAACGGCGATCGGCGGGAGCCCCAACAGAGCATTCTGGCCATCGCCAGCAAGCACGCCGACCGTGGCGAGCAGTGCCACAAGAACCGCATGGATACGGGGTAGCCCTAGGCTAGCCACTGGCCTAGGGCTACTGGCTCTTAAGGCATACGTTGGTCGCATTCTAGTTGGGCTTTCACTCCAGCAACAGCGTTTCGATGTCGTTCATCACCACTTGCGGCAGCAGGAACGAGGTGGTGTAAATTTCGCGCACGTCGCCCTGTCGATCAATTAGAAATACCTTGAGCACGTGGCTCAGTTCCTGGCTGGTCTTGCCGGTTTCTTTATCGACGACGACTTGCACGTCCTGACCGAAACCCTCGACCAACGGCTCGAGCGCCGCGGGGGAGGGCGTGGTCAAGAAAAACCATTGCAAGCCCTGCTTATCGCGCACATGGCTGCCGCCGTAGTGTTGCATCATCTCCGGCGTATCGCGCAGTGGGTCGAAGCTTAGGCTCACGAAGCGAATCTTGTCCGCGAACTCGGGCCGCGCGACGATGTATTTCTTGAGATCGTCGAAAGTTTGATAGGCCATGGGGCAGCCTTCCGGATCGGCGCAGGCGGTGTAGATAAACGACAGCAGCGTGATTTTGTCGCGGGTGAAGGCGCGCAGCGATTTTACTTCGCCATCGACATCGAGCACCGTGCCTTCGGGTACAGGCATGATGTGTTGCAGTTGATAGCTGCCGGGCGCGGGTGGCGTGAAGTCTAGCGAGGTTAGCGATTCGGCTGCGTGGCTCACGGCCATCAACGGAGAAAAAAGCACTAGGCAGAATACCAAAGCCCACAACCACCCAGAGCTGTCATCCCCGCGAACGCGGGGATCCATTCGGCGCGTCACCTGCTCAATGGATTCTCGCTTTCGCGGGAATGACGGGGTAGCCTAGGGCTACAGGTTTGATGCATCTGTTCTTTATTTGAAGTACCGCTACTGATCGGCGACTGCCACCGTCTTGCCATCTCCCTCATCAAACGCCGTCCGCAAAGATTTTGTCCCGAACTTCATGTGATGGGCGCGGCCCAGCTTTTCCTTGTTGAAATCGACTTCAAAGGCCATGGTCAAATCCTTGCCGTCCCAGTTGAAGGCACGTAGCACTTGCTCGTTGTCGTCGCCCTTCTTGTCCCAGTTGGCGAGCAGCGACGAGGTGATGTAAACACGCTTACCGTCCCAGCTTTGCGACACCATGTTGACCTGCTTGCCGGTGACTTTTTCGAAAGTCTGTGTCGGCGCTTCCGGATTGCTCAAATCGAAATAGCGCGTCTTGCCGTCCATGAAGGTGTTGACCCACAGGCCCTTGCCGTCGGCGCTGATACTGATGTCCACCGGCAGCGGGATCTTCGCCGGATCGCCGATGGTGGCGACCTCTTTCGCTTGCCATTCGCCTTTGTCGTCTTGCTTGATGAGGTGAATCTTCGAGGTGAGCGCGGAGGCGGTCACGGCCCAGTTGTCGCCGGGCTTCAAGCTCCAGCGTATTTCCAGCGGCGCGCCCGGTACGCTGAAGACTTTCTTCGCCTTCATCGCTTTCAAATCCCACAGCACCATGGTGTTGCCGAAACGTTTCATCGCTTCGCCGTCTTTGATCAGTTTGCCGAGGTCCATCATGTAATTGTTCCAGCCGGTGAAGCTGGACGTGAGCATGACGTTCTTGCCGGGATTGATGCCGATGTCGTAGCCGTAACCGTCGCCGCCGTTATCCGTGGGCATGTCATACTTCGCGACGAAATCGCCTTTGTTGTTGTACATCGCCATGCCGGTGACGCCGCCATGGTCTTTGCTGTTGGAAAGCGCGCCGACCAACATGCGGCCGGGCATTGCGTAGAACGTGTGCGGGCCGACATAGCCGGTTTTCGCCGCGAGGTTGGTGATGGTTTTAGTGAGCTTGGGTTTCGCCGGATTGCGATAGATGTCGAACACGTAAATCTTGCTGTTATCCAGCCCACCGGCCCACAGGAAACGCCGATCGTCGGTGAAGCCCATGTGGTGCGCCTCGCCGCGCCCGCCGGCCGCCAGGGTCGCGATCACTTTGCCGTATTGCTTCGATTTGGGATTGACGTCGATGGTGACGAGTTTATCCTGGCCATCGCCCAGCCCCTCCACTCCCAAGGTCCAAACGTAAACGAAATCTTCCTGACCTTTGATCAGCTTGGTCATATAAGGCGAGTTACAGGTTTCATCGGCGAAGCCCGGTGCGACATAAACCAGACCAACCAACGCGAGCGATGCCGCCAGAACAGTACGAGAAATATGCAGCTTCATTTTCCCTCCAAAGATAGATTCGTGGCCAAACGTTTAACGTTAGAATCATACTCGTCTTGAGTTCATCGGCAAAGAAAAATGCTACGCAACGCGCTTTCTCCACCGCCCTATTCCGTCGATCGCGCCGCGCT
This sequence comes from Pseudomonadota bacterium, assembly GCA_043733025.1. GTDB lineage: Bacteria > Pseudomonadota > Gammaproteobacteria > Burkholderiales > JALYOK01 > JALYOK01. The sequence continues at coordinate 4,101 of JAYTGZ010000089.1, forward strand.
CGAAAATGAAGTCGAGATCGACGTGTTTCGCGCCAGCGGACCGGGTGGCCAACATGTGAACAAGACCAACTCTGCCTTGCGGCTGAAACATCCGCCCTCGGGTGTCGTCGTCATCGCGCAGGATTCGCCGTCGCAATTTCGCAACAAAGAAATCGCCTTCGAACGGCTGATCGAGCGCTTGAAAAAACTCAATCACGTGCCGAAGAAGCGCATCAAGACCCGGCCATCGCTGGGATCGAAGGAACGCCGCATTGCTGCCAAGAAACGTGAGGGCGCGATCAAACAGGGCCGTGGGAAGGTGAATCTCGAATGATCGAAACCAGACACCTTAGAATGCACGGTAAAGTCCAAGGCGTCGGTTTTCGCGCCACGATGTATCGCGAAGCCATCCGGCTAAACGTCACGGGCTGGGTGCGCAATCGCAACGACGGCACGGTGGAAGCGGTGATTCAGGGACCGGAAAAATCCGTCGCGGCGATGTTAGCCTGGGCGCATCGCGGGCCACCCGGCTCGCGCGTCGATCAGGTTGATGTTAAGCCGGCAGACGGAATTTTTCCCGGCTTTGATTTGCTTTCCACGGCTTGATTTTCAACTTATTGGTTTGTCATTCCCGCGAAAACGGAAATCTAATTTGATTTTGACGCGGAATGGATTCCCACCGTCGCGGGAATGACAGCGCTACCGAAATTACGCGAAACGGCTAAGACGGACGCTTGCGATCGCCTTCGCTATCGGCGCGGCGAACCTTCATGGTCCAGCTATTTTTCCACGCATTCACCACTAGGGTCGGGTACGCGGGCTGGCCTAGGCTGCCGTTGTAGCGGCCCAGTGCGCGGAAGTAGTCGCCTTTTTCGATATCGAGATAGTGCCGCAGGATGATGCAGCCATAGCGCAGGTTGGTGCGTAGATTAAAGAGATTGTGATCTTTGCTGCCGATTTGCTTGACCCAGAACGGCATGACTTGCATGAAGCCGCGCGCGCTGGCGGTGGAGAGCGCATATTTGCGGAAATTGCTTTCGACTTGGATCAGCCCGAGCACCATTTCCGGATCGAGGCCCGCGCGCGTGGTCTCGTAATGAACGGTCTTGAGGAAATCCAGGCGTTGGCCTTCATCGGGAAATTTTTTCTTTAGGCGGTTGGACATTTCCCCCAGCCACACTCTTTCCTGGGATTCGGACTCGAAATAGGTGCGGGTGATCGGCGTATCGGCAACGGCTTTATGCAATGCGGATTGCACGCTGTCCGATAACCGCTCTTCGCGCTGCGCGCCAGCCTGGGCCGCGACCGCCGTCAGCGCAAGCGACAACGCGACAAGCGCACGCGGGACAAATGCGCCGGACTGAGGAATATGGGGAAAGGTCATGGCGCTAAGTTTAGCTGCTGCACGGCATTTTGCAAGTCCAGTTTGTGAACATCTGTCTCGCCTCGTCGTTGATATTCCAGTTTATTTTCTTTCAGCCCACGGTCGCTGACGACGATTCGATGGGGTACGCCGATCAATTCCTGATCGGCGAACATCACGCCGGGCCGCTCGTCGCGGTCGTCGAGCAGGACTTCCAAGCCCGTGGCCGTGAGTTCGTCGTGCAGCTTTTCCGCCGCCGCGCGCACGGCGGCGCTTTTTTTGTAGCCGATCGGCGCGATATAGACTTGAAACGGCGCCATGGCCTTCGGCCAGATGATGCCGCGCTCGTCGTAATTTTGCTCGATGGCGGCGGCGACGATGCGCGATACGCCGATGCCGTAACAACCCATTTCCATCGCTTGCGATTTGCCGCCTTCGTCGAGAAATGTCACCGACAGGGCTTCGGAGTATTTTTTTCGCAATTGAAAAATATGGCCCACTTCAATGCCACGCGCGATTTCCAGCGTGCCCTTGCCATCGGGGCTGGGATCGCCGGCGACGACGTTGCGAATATCGGCGATTAAACCTGGCTCGGGCAAATCGCGGCCCCAGTTCACGCCGGTCAGGTGATAGCCATCTTCGTTGGCGCCGCAGATGAAATCGATCATTGACGAGACGCTGCGATCGGCAATGATCATGACTTCATCGCGCAAACCGACGGGGCCCATGTAACCGACGGGTACACCGGCTTTCGCTTGTATCTCTTCAGATCTAGCCAGGCGAAAATCCTGCAAACCCGCAATCTTTCCTGCCTTCACTTCGTTGAGCGCGTGATCGCCACGCAGCAGCAGCATGACCAGCTTCTCGCCCGCGACGATCACAACGGATTTAACGGTCTTCGATAAAGGCTGCTTAAGGAATTCAGCGACGTCCTCGCAGGTCTTTTTGCCCGGCGTCGCGACTTTGGCCATAGGCTGAAGAGCCGCGCCACGCTTGGCTTCTGGCGCAATGGCCTCGGCAAGCTCAACGTTCGCGGCGTAATCCGACGCCGGGCAGAACGCGATCGCATCCTCGCCGGAATCCGCCAGCACATGGAACTCATGGGAGCCGGTGCCGCCGATGGCGCCGGGGTCCGCGGCGACGGCGCGAAACTTCAATCCCAACCGCTCGAATATGCGCGAATAGGCGTCGTACATCGCCTGATAGGTCGCGTCCAAACTCATTTTATCGACATGAAAAGAATACGCATCTTTCATGACAAATTCCCGCGCGCGCATCACGCCGAAGCGCGGGCGAATCTCGTCGCGAAACTTGGTTTGAATCTGGTAAAAGTTAATCGGCAGTTGGCGATAGCTCTTGATCTCGCGCCGCACGATGTCGGAAATCACTTCTTCGTGGGTCGGGCCAAAACAAAAATCCCGGTCATGACGATCCTTGATTTTTAGCATCTGCAGCCCGAATTGCGCCCAGCGGCCCGATTCCTGCCACAACTCGGCCGGCTGCACGGCGGGCATCAACAACTCTACCGCGCCGCTTCTATCCATCTCGTCGCGCACTACTTGCTCGACCTTGCGCAACACGCGCAACCCCAACGGCATCCAACTGTAAAGGCCGGAACCGAGTTTCTTGATAAGGCCGGCGCGCAGCATCAACTTGTGGCTGACGATTTCCGCTTCAGTTGGGGCTTCTTTCAATGTCGAAAGAAAAAACTGTGAGACACGCATAGATAGTTAAAAAATCTTATCGGATGATGGAGGAATGGGGTGGTGCGTTACTACGAACCAGCGGTAGTGACTGCACACATTATAAAGAATCCACCTAGTGGCGTGAAGCGCGCGGCAATTCGCGCCGCGCTGGCGCAGTTCGGAAAACGATTGTCATCGGCCTTCAGAGGCAATGGCCCGCGGCCAGTAGCTAGCCTAGGGCTACCCAATACCAGAGCGGCTCTCAAGCCATGCGCTGCCATCAGCCAATATCCACGCGGTCTCTGGCACGGTAATAAATCAATCACAGATCTGCAATGATTGTGAAACCTCATTCTGGAATCATGGCGGCAACCTGTGACTACGGATCAATTCGCTGAACACTGCCTACGCTTCCAATCATCGCTTGCACCAATATGTCGATCGTGCGAGCAATACCATTTGAACGGAGCGATTGATCGCCGATCCGTTCATCGCCTGGCTTTACTCCGCCCGCAGGGAAGAAAACTCCTACCTATTCCGCCTCGCCACCAGCCGCCTAATGACCGGACTGCTGGCCTATCTCAACTACGATGCACCGATCGCGAGCCGCTTTCCATCGGCCTCACGCATACTGCAACAACTCGGTATCGACACAAACGAACTCGTCACGCCGTTCCCGAAACATCCCAGCGTCCGCGACGTGTTCGAGCGGCGCATACGCTATTGGGAATGCCGGCCGTTGCCCGACGACCCGCGACGTATCGTGTCGCCATCGGATGCAAAGGTGCTGGTTGGAAATTTTTCCGGCGCTAGCCTGCTCCCCGTGAAGGAGAAATTCTTCACCTTGGATGAATTATTGACTCGGAAAAAAACCGAGTGGTGCAATCGTTTTAACGGGTCGGACTGGGCGATCTTTCGCCTCACCGCCGAGAAGTACCACTACAACCACCTGCCCGTTAGCGGCAAGCTGGTGGATTTCTACGAAATCGACGGTAGTTACCATTCTTGCAACCCGTCGGCGGTGATTCAGGTCGTTACACCTTACTCGAAGAATCGGCGCAGCGTCACCATCATCGACACCGATGTCGACGGCGGCAGCGGCGCCGGGTTGGTGGCAATGATCGAAGTCGCCGCCCTCATGATCGGTGAAATCCAACAGTGTTAC
>JAYTGZ010000090.1:0-3197 GCA_043733025.1 Pseudomonadota bacterium
AAGGGTTATGCGCCTAGTTACGACATCGCGCTGGAAGTGCTCAAGGAACTGCCCTATAGGCGCTGGCGCGAGGCTAGTCCCGAAGACACTTTGCGCTTCCATGCGCTTCGGTTACATGAGGTCGGGATGATCAAATTGAGCCCGCAGAAGATCATCGCTCAGGGCACCGATTGGCGCTTTCTCAACGAGCTAAAAAAGGAACTCAAAGCCTGAACGCAGTGGTTTAAGCCGTAAGCCCTGCTTCACAAGGTGGTAATTTCTCGGGGCGCTCCCCCTGGGGGGGGCTTCGGTGACGTGCGATGCGTAGATGGGCAGGACGCTTGAGCGGTCGCAGTTCGATGCACCCGGGCACCGCAATAGTTTTTCAGCAAACCCCTACACGCCGTACGTAAGCACGTTGAAAATCGCGCTGGGCCGCGTGAACCCCTTGAAGGTCACGTCACCGAGGGGCTCGACCTTGAGCTTCTCTTCTTCCATGGCCAGCACGCGCTGAGAGATCAGAATCTGGCCCGATTGCGCGTGGCTGCAAAGGCGCGCCGCCAGATTGCAAACGCTGCCATTCGCGCAATAGCCCCAGCGCCCCTCGTAGCCGGCGGCGCCGATCGTGGCGTAACCATGGGAGATCCCCACGCCGAAGCCCAAATCGAAACCGCGCTTTCGCCATTCCCGCATGAGTTGCGTGACTTGTTCGCGCAGTTCCAGCGCCATTCGGATAGCGCGTTCGGTGGGATTGTCTTGCTTCACCGGGTCGTTGAAGAAAATGAAAATGCCGTCGCCGGCGAAGTGTTCGAGCGTGCCCTCGTACTTAAGGAGGCCCTTCCCCACCTCGGCGTGATATTCGGCCAGCGCGGCCATCAATTCCTCGGGCTCGGAGGTTTCGGCGAACGACGTGAAGCCGCGCAAATCCAGGAACATCGCGGTAATGTCGCGGCGATGAGGTTTCAGAACTTCGGACGCGTTGCCGGAAACGATGGCCTCGGCCAGCTTCTTGGGAAAGAACTGCGATATCTGTCCCAGCCGTTCGATCTGAGCCAACTGCTGTTGCACTCGGGACTCCAGATTGCGATTGAGATCGGCGAGCTGATCTTGATAGGTCTTGATACGAAGCAACGAATTCACCCGCGCCATCAGCTCGGGCTGGTTGATCGGCTTGGAAAGAAAATCGTCGGCTCCCGCGTCCAGCCCCTTGGCTCGTTCCTGTGTGGCATCCAGTGCCGTCACCATCACCACCGGCAGTAATGCCGTCAACGGGTTGGCGCGGATGGCGCGGCACACATCGTAGCCGCTGATGTCCGGCATCATGACATCGAGCAGAACGAGATCCGGATGCTCCGACTCCACTTTCGCGAGCGCTTCTTTTCCCCCGCTCGCGGTGACCACCGAAAAACCCTTGTAGGTCAGGATATCGACGAGCATCTTGACGTTTAGGGGCGTGTCGTCAACCACGAGAATCTTCGCCATCAGACGCGACTCACTGGGTGAGCTTCCGGCATGGCCGGATAGCACTGGCAAAATTCACCGAGACAACTCATCATGATTTCTACGCTTAGGAACTGAAGAATGATCTTACGCCGTATCTTAAAACAGTTCTCCTCGACATGGCGAGCCTACATTAGGCCGGGCGTCGATGGCTTTAATTCCGTTGCGGCAATGCCTGTGGCGCCAATACTCATGCGCCTCAACAAGACCATGCGATGGGGAGCCGCACCAATACTAAGCATTAGGGATGCCCATCGGAAGTGTGAATAAATCACAGTTTTGCTGTGCAATAGCGCAACGATTGGTTCTTTTGAGAGGCGGATGATGGGAACCATCGAAACCCAGATTACAACAGCTAGGAGACCAGCATGACACGAATTCACCGCAACGACTATTTTCACCTCGTCAATGTTCTCGTGCGCTGGCTCCAATCCTACTACGTACATAAGTTCGAGCGCTATGTGGCCACCCATGAATTAGCCGTTTAGGACGAGATCTGGCTCTAACTTTTCCAGAGAAGTAAATACTTTCACTCACTATCTAAAGGAAACACCACCATGCTTACGATCAAAACTCTGTCCGTTGTTTTCGCCACCGTTGCGACGTTATCCGTCAACGCCCATGCCGCCGCACGTCAAGATAATCCACTGCACCCGGCTTATTACGCCGAGCGGGCCACCGTTGCCTTCCAATACTTGCCAACACAGCCCTATGTGGACGCCAGCAATCCACTGCATCCGGCGTTCGCCAAGACAATGTTTAACAATGCCTGGATCAGCACCGGCGCGAGCAGCGGCAAAGCGTACGTGGATTCACGCAATCCCTTACATCCGGCTTTCAATCGATTCTGAACGTACTACCTCCCCTTACCCGGCGCAGTCGCGCCGGGATTTTTTGGACGGGGCTTATTACGAAGTCTTGCGATTGACGATAAGCAAGTTTGGCGCTAGATTGGCCGAAGGGAGACGGGGGTTCAGAATCTTTTTCCTCGGCTGCCCGGCGACAGCAAGCCCGAATGAACTTTCGGCATAGTAGGGGGGCGAAAATAATGCGGTTCATCGACGGGAGCACCGCGAAGGTGCTCGGGCTCAAAATCTTAGAAATGATCTTGCTGCAGGCTGACGAGGTGATTCGATGAAACGACGACACGCTATGACCACAATGCTGTCGGCACCGCTCCACGAGGGTCTCTAGGACTTTACTAAGACTACCCAAATGTAGTAGCGCAACTGTCGATTTCTGAATTTTGGGTACCGGTGACAATGCCTTCAACTCCTACTTGACCCAGTAGCTTTCTTGGCCAGTGGGAAGGGGTACAATTCCGACGACCCGGCCATGCAACGTGGCCTGGCTTGGATTCAACCTAACTATCAAAGGAGATTGACATGCAAGACACGAAACCTCAACTCGATCGGCGTGATTTTCTGCAAATGACGGCGGTTGCGGCCGCGGTCGGCGTCGGCGCAGCGCTACCCGCGGCAACTGCTTCAGCCGCAACCGGCGAGGCGACTGATTTTACCCGCTGGCTTGACGGCATCTCGGGCAAGCATCGCGTCGTGCTCGACGTGCGCGAGCCGTATGACGGTATGGCGATCGCGTGGGCGTGGGTGTGGCTATTCACCGGCCCGCAAGCCTATGGCGTCAAGGAAAGCGATCTCGGCACTGTGATGGTGCTTCGCCACAACGCGATTCCGTTTGTGCTGGAGGATTCAATGTGG
>JAYTGZ010000091.1:0-2336 GCA_043733025.1 Pseudomonadota bacterium
CAGCCGAATCATCTATATTGTCATTCCCGCGGCCTTTAGCCTCCGTTTTCACGGAGGCTAAAGGCCGCGGGAATGACATGTAGTTATCGTGAGTGGCGCAATAATCTTCAGCTATCGCAAACCACCACGCCGCGCGCGCCGTGGGCGCAATCCCATGGACGACGCGATAACCCAATCGCTCGCAACCGGTCTTTATTTTTTCCAGCAACAGCGGTAGACCACCTTGGAGACGAAGGCTGGGCGCGGCTTCCAGCAATATGCCCTGTTGTGGTTCGAGGCTGACGGTGGGCGTGAACTGCAACGCCCAAGCGGCTAAGCGCTGCAGCGCATGGGCTTCGTTATCTTTGTTTCGCGCAACGACTAAGAGGCTGGATGCTAACGCTTCGGCGGCGGCAACGGGCGCGCCTGGTTGAATGCCGAGGGATAGCGCGATATCGTTCGCGGCGATGACGATGAGCCGATGGGCCGGGCCATCCTTGATAACGATCGCGCGATCCTGCTGCAAACCGCGAGCGGCAACTTGCAGAGACAATTCGGGTAGATAAAGGGCGATCCACAACATAAGACACCCTTAGTGCGCGGCAGCTTGCGGTCGTGCGGTTTCCTGAATGAATAAAGTTTGCTCTACATTGGAATGTAAGCTTGCTTGGCGCCGTTTCCATGTAACCGGATGCAGCGTCAGATAGACTGCATGATCCAGCGGAATATCGCGCCGCTTAATCACGCGCACCGCCAACTCTCCCGCCATCGCCGTCACCAGCAGCCGCAACGCGGCGGGCGAGGCTTGATTTCCGTCGCGGCGCGAACGAAATAAAATCGCCGGCGTCTTGCCGTTCAGCGCGGCCAAGTGCAAGCGATGCAGCGCTTTGTACTCGATGGCCCTTCCTTGCGGTTGCCAGAAGATCACCAAGGAACAGGCGCCCGACAACAAACTTTGCTCCGTCGACCACAACGCTTCCTGCAAATTATCCGTCGTGATGAACGAGCAATTCTCCAGCGCCACGCCCTTCGCCAGCCACGCCGCCGGAAAAGGAATATGCGGCGTATTCACCAACACCGCGCCCTGTCCCGAGCGGCTGGCGGCGGCGATGGCTGGCATGAGCAACGAGAGTTCGCCGATGCCCTCGTCACCCGAATTCAGTATCTCGGTGAGCGCGCCGATAGGCCAACCGCCGCCCGGCAACACTCGATCGAGATCCGTAAAACCCGACGCCAAGGTACGCTGCGGCGACACGGCTTCCCCGTGGCGCAGCAGCGAGCTTTTCAAAAATGGTTCAAGCCGCGGATTCATTTCGCGCCAATACTGCGAATGACGCCCACGGCCAAACCCTCGATCACTAGCGTATCGCGGCGCAGATCGAGGACGATGGGTTTGAATTCGGGATTGGCGGGTAACAACTCCGCGTGATGGCCTTTGATGCGCAAGGTCTTCACCGTGACGTCATCGTCGATGCGCGCGACCACCATTTGGCCCGTGCGCGCCTCTCCGGTTTTATGCACCGCCAGCCAATCGCCATCCAGGATGCCGGCGTCGCGCATACTCATGCCGCGCACTTGCAGCAGATAATCGGGCTGGGGTTTGAATAGGGCCGGAGCCACCGGATAACGGCCCATCACATGCTCTTGCGCCAAGATCGGCTGACCGGCGGCGACGCGGCCGATGAGCGGCAACCCGGCTTCCTCGACGATGCGCAGACCGCGCGACGTGTTCGGCGACCACTCCAGCGCGCCTTTGCGCGCCAGCGCCTCGATATGCCGCTGCGCCGCGTAGCGCGATTGGAAGCCGAATGCGGCGCTGATCTCGGCGCGGCTTGGCGGCATGCCGGTCTGCGCACTGTGCTCGCGGATAAAGGCCAGGATCTCTCGTTGGCGGTCGGTTAATTCACTCATAGTGTACATTTGTACACTATTATAATTTTCGATGCAAGTCCTGAAAATTTACATGTTGCGATCAAATGATCTGTCCGGGTTTGTAGCACGTTATCTGTCCGGTCGTAAGCTGGCGTCCCAAAGGGGGGGTGAGGCATGCGACGGACAGAATTGCTACAGGAGATTCGGCAAATGAGATTTATTGAAGCATACGAAGGGTGGCATGCGGGGGAACTGACCCAAATTGAGGCGGCGCGGTTGTTGGGGATGTGCGATCGAAGCTTTCGTCGTTACCTTGCGCGGTACGAAGAGTTTGATCTGGCGGGCTTGATCGATAAGCGCATCGAGCAGGTATCACAGCGGCGCGAACCGGTCGATGAGGTGATGAAGCTGGTGGCGCTCTACGGCACGCAGTATGAGGGCTGGAACGTCAAGCACTTCCATGGCTGGTACCGGCGCGAACACCA
>JAYTGZ010000092.1:0-6199 GCA_043733025.1 Pseudomonadota bacterium
TGCCATCCACGCCGATGGGGAGGTTCTCCAGGCTCTCGGAGCCGGGGTCGTGGTACTGAGGCAGTCCCTTGTCTGTCTTAGGTGTGATCGAAGGTAAGGAAAGACTCCAGCCGAAGCCGAACGGGCCGTTGCCGGCGCCGGAGCCATACGATAGGGAAAGCCGAGGGCCGAAACCGGATCGACCCGGACTGGTGGCAATGGGCAGCGGCATCGAACCCGTGCCCGTGACAAGATTGGCGGCGAATTTTTCGCCCATGCCGTGGATGGCGCCGCCACCTTTGGCTAGGTTGATTACCGGCGCTTGGGCGCTTTGCCCAGTGTTTTCTGTTGGCTGTGCCGCCTCACTCGACATCCCCTCGCTTCGCACGCCCCGATCTCCCTGTCCCGCTGGAACCCGCCATCTGCAAAAATCGAAACTCGCGCACGAATGACATCACCGCGCATTCGGGGCGAGAACATCAACTTGCTGAGCGTGAACTGTTGGATGGGAGGTGGCAGCACCTCAGGGGAAAGTGATGCGACAGATGCACCGCCGTCCTAAACGCATCACCTCGACACCCCGCAACGCTCACCAATTGGTGAGCTGGAGTCGCTTTTTTTTGTAGCATAAGTTGGCCCAAGTACGTTGTCAAGTACAAGAATTGACCGTTGCTGTTACGCGATTCGCGTGAGCCGATAAACCGTTAGCATTTGATTTTCGTTGACGGTTTCGATTTCCACAATGCCACCGTAATGCTCGAGCACGGTGTTGGTTGGATGATCGTAAAGCGCGGTGCGAAAGCGTGTGTAGTCGTCTGGGTTGATCTTGTCGGCAGCGGGCCGATCCTGTTCAAAATTCGTCAGAGCGAACTTGAATAGGCTCGGCAAGGTGAAAAGCAGATCGCTATCGCGAAGCGAGACTGGGCAATCGAACCGCAGGACTTTTTCCATGACGGCGTTGTCGCCACTCAATAGGCGGCGAAAAAGATCGTGAACTAAATATTGATAGAGCATTTCCATACGGTTAATCGGGAATCGAGGCTGAGTCCATTCGCCTCAGCACTTCCTGCTTATGCCCCAACAACCACCCGACGATAGCCGCCCCGATCGCGAAGGGAATTGCCAGCGCGGCGACTTGCGTGAGGCCGATGCCCATGCCCTTTAGCGCACTCATTAACCACGCGCTCATCGCGTCGCCGCCGCGATAGACAACGGTGTCGATGAAATTCTTCGCTTTGTATTTTTCTTCCCGCGAGACGACGGTGAAGAGGATCTCGCGCACGGGCCGCGCCAGCGCATACTCGACCACGCGGCGCAGAGCTTGGAATGTGACCAGCACCGCAAGCGTCGGCGCCACCACCAGTGCGCCGAAGCCAAGTAAATTCATTAGCGGTAACACCATGAGCAAGATCGCCACGCCGAAGCGGCCGACCAAACGATTCGTGAGAAAGATCTCCACCAGCAACGTTAACGTGTTTACCGCTAGATCGATCTGCGCGAATAGTTTGGTACGGGCGGCGGAGTCTTGCAGATGCTCCGCCACGAGGCGCAGTTGCTCGAAATAGACGAAGGTCGCGAGCAGCGTCAGCAGCAGGAGATACGCCGAAATACCGATCAGGTACGGCGACGCCAAAGTCAACCTGATGCCGGCCCAGATGCCGCCGCCAAGCGGCTTGGCTTCGCTCGTGGCCACGCCGCCGCGATGAATTATTGCCCAGCGGTTAAGCTTCGATACGGCGAGTGTGCTGAGCAACAGGAGGCCAATTGAAAACAATAACAAATGGCTCTGGCCGACGTGGCTGACGAGCAACGTGGTGATGAGAGGACCGGCGATGGCCCCGGCGCTGCCACCGGCCGCGACGAAGCCGAATAGCCGCCGCGCCTGGTCATTGGAAAAAATATCCGCCATGAAACTCCAGAACACCGAGACGACGAATAGATTGAACACACTCACCCAAACGAAAAACATGCGCGCGAGGATCGCCTTGTCCGCGCCGTTTTGCATAGCGAGAAAGAACACGGCCAAGTTCGCCGCGAAGAAGTAGTACAAGATGGGCACGAGCCGATGGCGTGGCCAGCGTGCCGCGAGAAAACCGAAGAACGGCACGGCGAGGAGCATGACGGCGAAGGTGGCGCTGAACAGCCATTGCAGTTTGTCAACGCCGCCCTGGATACCCATTTCGTCGCGCACGGGACGGAGAATGTAGTAGCTACAGAGCAGGCAGAAGAAATAGAAAAACGACCAGAGCAGGGCGGGAAGTTCGTGTTTTTCGGCTTTGAGTAGGCGAGTTAACTTTTCAGTCACGATGGTGCTTATTCGAGTACCTGCCTTGCTAGGCAATACCCGTGCGGCTCTCCTGGCATGCACTGCCACGAGCCAGTATCCAGGGGCTGGCCTAGGGCCATGCGGGTCCTGGCATGGCGAATTTCAAGGCGCGGAAATTTTCTGCAAGATTTGCTCCATCAACGCCCGCGACACGTCGCCGCGCCGCATCTCGTAGATCGGGCTGAAGAACACGCGGTGTGCCATGGTCTCATGGTAGACCGCTTGCAGGTCTTCCGGCGTGAGGTAGTCGCGGCCTTCGAGCCAAGCTTTCACCCGTGCGTCGCGCATCAGCATGCTCATGCCGCGTGGGCTTGCGCCCGCTTGTATCAGCTCTTTCATGTTGACGCCGCTGATATTGACGCCGTAGTCGGCGGGGGTGCGTGTGGCTTGCCAAAGTTCCAATGCGTATTTCTGCAAGGTCTCGCTCGCCTTGATGCTGTCTTGTATGGTGGCGCCGATGCCGTTCAATTCGGTGTAGGGAATCATGCTCGCCGCGACACGCTCGATCAAGCGATCGACGTCGTGGTAGGCGGTATCGAACATCAACGCTTTTTTTGTCACGATGTCGGTCGGCGTTTCGATTAAGACTTCCATGGAGAAACGGTCGCGCGCCGCCGCGGATATCTCGAAGGTCTCGTCTTTTTCCACGCGGTTGCGATCGGCGAACACGATCATGTGGGGGAAGCGGAATTCGCGGTTGAAGGCGTTGGCGCTGCGTTCCGCCATCACGCGCAACAACAGCGAATGAACTTGCGGCCTGGCGCGATTGATCTCGTTGAAGAAGAAAATCGACAGCGTGTCGCCGTGCTTCAACACTGGGCCGGGATCGACACGGGGTTTACCTTCTTCGCTGATATAGGTGTAGTAAACAAGATCGTTCGGCATGAGGTCTATCGTGCCTTCGACGCGCTCGAATGCGCCGCCGATGGCGCGGGCAAAGGCGCGTAGCACCGTGGTCTTGCCGACGCCGACATCGCCTTCGAGCAACACGTGGCCGCGAGCAAATACCGCGATGTTGATGTGGTGTATGACGCGATCCTGGCCGACGACCGCTTTTCTAATTTCCGTTTCCAGCGCCAGCGCGCGGGTGCGCCAGTCTTGCAGTATCGCGTCATCTCGATTCATGAATGTGCTTTCTTGTTGTCGCAGGGTCCGTGACGCCGTTTCGACGTAACAATCCGCATTGCCGTGCTAATATTGACATCGCTTTGAAAACGACCTCGATTTTACACCAACCCTCCAGGCAGACCCAGGTGAGCACGAGCTTCGACGCGACTTGCAGGCAATGTGCCCGCCTCGCGGATTTTCGTGCCACGGTTCTGGGAAAATGCCCCGGCTACTGGTGCAAACCGGTGCCGCCATTCGGCGCCACTAGGCCAAAACTATTGCTAGTCGGCCTTGCGCCGGGCATGCACGGCGCGAACCGCACGGGCCGGCCCTTTACCGGCGACTTTGCCGGGGCGCTGCTCTACAGCACGCTCCACCAGTTTGGCTTTGCAACTGGGCCGATATCAGCCAGCGCTGATGATGGCCTGGAACTCATCGATTGCCGGATCACCAACGCGGTGAAATGTCTGCCGCCGGAGAACAAACCGGCGCCGGCGGAAATCAAAACCTGTAATGCGTATCTGCGGGCGGAGTTGTCATCGCCGCCGCGACCGAGCGTCGTTCTCGCGTTAGGCAGGATTGCCCACGATGCGATACTCATGGCGCTGGACGTTAAAGCAAGCACCACGCGATTCGGTCACGGCGCGCGGCATGATCTTCCGAATGATTTGATCCTGTTCGATAGCTACCATTGCAGCCGTTACAATACCCAGACGAAACGTTTGACGGAAGCAATGTTTCACGAGGTGTTCAGTCAAATTCGAATTGCATTGGGGGATAGCTAGTGTCGGATTCAGTTGAGCCTCGGTTCGACGTCCGATCGTTTCTCGCCACGCTTCCCAATTTGCCTGGTGTCTACCGCATGCTGAATGCATCCAGCGAAGTGCTCTATGTCGGCAAGGCGAGAGACCTGAAAAAGCGCGTGACGTCTTATTTCCAGAAGAGCGATCTGGGGCCGCGCATTCAAGTCATGGTGCGGCAGATCGCGCACATAGAGACCACCGTGACGCGCTCGGAATCGGAAGCGCTGCTGCTGGAAAGCAATCTCATCAAGTCGTTCAGCCCGCGCTACAACATTCTGTTCCGCGACGACAAAAGTTATCCCTACATCATGTTCACCGGTCACGCCTTTCCGCAGATTCGTTTCTATCGTGGGGTGTTCGATCAGCGCAACCAATACTTCGGGCCGTTTCCCAGCGCCTGGGCAGTGCGCGAGACGATACAAATTTTGCAGAAAGTGTTTCGCCTGCGTTCTTGCGCGGACACGGTGTTCAGCAACCGTTCACGGCCCTGTCTGTTGTATCAACTCAAGCGCTGTTCCGCGCCTTGCGTCGGTGCGATTGATCGAGAAGATTACCGGCGCGATATCGAGAATGCGATTTTGTTTTTGCAGGGGAAAGAGAATGAGGTCATTGCCAGTGTGTCAGAGCGCATGACGGCGGCGGCAGGCGAATTGGAATTCGAAGCGGCCGCAGTGTTTCGCGATCAGATCAGCACGCTGCAACGGGTCTTGACCAAACAATTCGTCGCCAACGACAGCAGTGCGCGAGACGCGGACATCATCGCCTGCCATGCCGAAGCGGGGCAGGTGTGTGTTAACCTAGCAATGATCCGCGCCGGTCGCCATTTGGGAGACAAAACGTTTTTTCCGCAGAACGCAAACGATGCCGACACCGTCGCCGTGCTCGAGGCATTTATCGGACAACACTACGCCGAGCGCATGGCGCCACCGCTCATTATCGTGAATCAAGAATTGGATAACGAGAGTCTGGCCGTTTTACTAGCCGAGCAGTGCAACCACGCCGTGCAAATTCTTACACGCCCGACGGGCGAGCGGCGCAATTGGCTGACCATGGCCGTCTCCAATGCGAAGCTCGCGCTGTCGCAGAAACTCGCCAACGAAACTGCCCAAGAAACCCGTATCGCCGCGCTGCAAGTGGCGCTCGATTTGCCGAGTGGATTACAACGCATCGAATGTTTCGATATCAGCCACACCATGGGCGAAGCGACGGTGGGGTCCTGCGTGGTGTTCGACCGTGGCAAGATGCAGTCAAGCGAGTATCGCCGCTTCAACATCACCGGCATCACGCCGGGTGATGACTACGCCGCCATGCGCGATGTGTTGCAGCGCCGCTATCGAAGAATCGTGGAAGGCCAGCACGCGATGCCGGACTTGATCCTGATCGATGGCGGAAAAGGCCAAGTCAGCGCGGCGCGGGAAGTGTTCAACGAACTTGGAATCACCGACGCCAACATGGTGGGGGTGGCAAAAGGCGAGGAACGCAAAGCCGGGCTAGAGCAACTGATCTTCCCCGATGGCCGCCCGCCGTTGGCCCTGGGCCGCGATCATCCCGCATTGCATTTGATTCAACAGATACGCGACGAAGCCCATCGATTTGCAATCACCGGCCATCGTGGCCGCCGCGCCAAGGCCCGCGTCCAGTCGAGGCTTGAGGACATCGCGGGGATCGGCGCCAAACGCAGACAAAAATTGCTCGCGCAATTCGGCGGCATCAAAGGCGTCGTGTCGGCGAGCATCGACGACCTCGCGTTAATCGAAGGTATCAGCCGATCGCTGGCGGAAAAAATCTATCGCGAGCTTCATTGATTGAACCCTATGCCGATCAATTTACCGAATCTCCTCACTTGGTTTCGCATTCTGCTCATACCGCTGTTTGTAGCAGTATTATATTTGCCGAGCAATTGGCTGACACAGCATCAGGCGAACGCCACGGCGATGTGGATCTTTATTTTCGCTGCATTGACCGATTGGCTCGATGGCTATCT
>JAYTGZ010000093.1:0-3308 GCA_043733025.1 Pseudomonadota bacterium
TAGGATTGCGCCTACGTTTTCTTTATCTTTTGCTACAACTCTGCTACCTTGTCGCGACCTTGTTGGCAAATCCAAACATGAATTTTTGCAGTGACTGCGGTGAAAAAGTTACGCTTCGCATCCCCGACGGCGACAACGTGCCGCGCTACGTGTGCGACGCATGTGCGACGATCCATTACCAAAATCCGAAAATGGTCGTCGGCTGTATTCCCGAATGGGGCGACCAGCTTTTATTGTGTCGTCGCGCCATCGAGCCTCGCTACGGACTATGGACTTTACCTGCGGGCTTCATGGAAAACGGCGAGACCGCTGCCCAGGGCGCCGCGCGCGAGACCTTAGAGGAAGCCGGCGCGCGGGTCCAGATCGATCAACTCTACACGTTTCTCAACTTACCGTACATCAATCAAATCTATGTCATGTTCCGCGGCCGATTGCTGGACTTGGACTACGCCGCGGGCACGGAAAGTCTAGAAGTGAAAATGTTTAGCGAAGCAGACATTCCCTGGAAGGAACTCGCGTTTCGCACCATCAAAATCACGCTGGAGAATTATTTCGCCGACCGCAAGAATGGCAGCTTCGGTTTTCATATCGGCGATGTACTGCCGCCAAACCGTTAAATGTCATCCTGAACGAAGGGCAGGATCTGCTTTTTGTTGCGTGCGCAAGAAAGCAGATTCTTTGTCGCGGAGTTTACCCTTGAGCGCAGTGAAGGGCTCCTCGGAATGACATGTCCTTTTACCCAAACACCGCCGCCGCCGTCGCCACCGTGTGAAAATGAATATCAACCGTGTCTGAAATTTCGTGGCCGTAACCGCCCGCCATGGTCACCGCGACGGGAATATCTCGTCGTCGCAGCGTGGTCAACACAAATTCATCGCGCTCAGCCAAACCGGCCTTGGTTAACTTGAGCCGGCCCAAACGATCGCCCTCGTGGGGATCGGCGCCCGCAAGATAGATCACCAGGTCGGGATTGGCGCGCTCCAATGTTTCCGCGACACCGCCGGCGAGTGCGTGGAGATAGGCCCCATCGCTCGTACCGTCTTCCAGTTCGATATCGAGATCGCTGATTCCCTTTTTGAACGGAAAATTATTCGCGCCATGCATCGAAAAGGTGAAAATGCTTGGATCGTCGCAGGCGATTGCCGCCGTGCCGTTGCCCTGGTGTACATCGCAATCGATGATGGCCACGCGCGTCGCCTGGCCGCCAGCCTGCAAGGCGCGCGCGGCGACCACGGCATCGTTGAATACGCAAAACCCTTCGCCGAAATCGCGAAACGCGTGATGAGTCCCGCCCGCTAAATTCACGCCACAACCTTCATCCAGCGCGACGAAGCACGCTTCCATGGTTGCGCCGGACGAACGGCGTGAACGTTCCACCATTTCAAGCGTCCAGGGAAAGCCGATGCGGCGCATCGCTTTGTCGTCGAGTTCGCCTGATTGCATGCGCCTCACGTATTGAATGCAATGGGCACGCGCCAACTCCACGTCCGTCGCTGCGTGGGGCTCGTGCAACATGTCCGCCGCGAGCCACGGCGCGCGCGTCACTCGCTCGCGTAACTCGCCGTACTTGCGCATCGGAAAACGATGGCCCGGCGGCAACGGCAATACGTACTGATCAGTGTAAAAGATCTTCATGGCGGCACCCGCAATTATGTCATTGTGAGCGGCTTTTTGCCCCGCACTTGATGCGGGGCAAGCAATCTCGATTCTCAGCGGCTCGAATAGTTTGGCCGCAATGGCTTCTTGTCATGGCACTCCGAAATCGAGAAAATGCTACGATATAGCCACCTTGAACGACGAATTCCTCTTCCAACCACCCGTAACCACGACCAGCCTCTGGGGCCGCTGGCGTAGTTGGCCGCTTTACTTGCGTATCGCCGGCGCGCTCATCCTCGGCGTGATCGTCGGCCTCATCGCGGGAGCCGATGCCGCTTGGCTGGCGACCCCCGCCAAGCTGGTGTTGCGGTTACTCGGCGCCCTCGCGCCAGCGTTGATCTTGGTGGCCGTCACACGCGCGCTGTTGCGCGTGGAATTGAAGGGCCGGATCGGACTGCGCATCGCCGGGTTGCTGCTGCTCAATACCCTGGTTGCGATTATGATCGGCCTGGTCGTTGCCAACGTGATTGAACCCGGCAGTGCGGCGAAAATCACACCGGCGGAAAGCCACGCCGCCGCCAAGATCGGGCCGGACCCGATTCAACAGTTGCTCGATAATGTACCCAAGAGTTTGCTCGGCCCGCTCGGCGACGACGGCAAAGTGATCGGCGTGATCTTCATCGCCGTCGCATTCGGCATCGCGCTGCGGCGCTTTCGCGAAACGCCGATACGCAATGTGATGGACCTCAGCGACATCGCTTTCGGTGCAATCATCACCGTGTTGCGTTGGGTGATCGAAGTCATTCCGATCGCGGTATTTGGTATCGTGGCAAGTATCGTCGGCGCCAAAGGCTTCGCCGATTTCAAGGCGCTGGGATTATTCGTCGTCGCCGTGATCGTCGCCTTGTTGCTGCACGCAACCTACTATCTATTGCGCGTGCGCTTCGGCTCGTGGGTGAAACCGCTGGACTTGCTGCGCGGCGCCCGCGACGCCATGGTGATGGCCTTCTCCACTGCGAGTTCGACCGCCACGTCGCCCGTGACCTATGCGTGTTTGAAAGATCGCGTGGGCCTGCGCGAACAATCCGCCAGCCTAGGCGCGCTGGTGGCTTCGAATTTCAACAACGACGGCACGGCGCTTTATGAAGCCATGGCGGCGCTGTTCGTCGCGCAGATGCTGGGGTTGGAGCTGACGTATGCGCAACAGTTTCTCGTCGTCATCACCAGCGTGTTCGCATCCGTCGGCGCGGCGGGCATACCGGAAGCGGGCCTTGTGACCATGACGATGGTGTTCAAAGCGGTGGGTCTGCCGATCGAGTACATCGCGATATTGCTGACGGTGGATTGGTTTCTCGACCGCTGTCGCACGGTGGTGAATATGATGGGCGATATGAACGTCGCGTGCTTGCTCGATGGCAAGACGCGCGAAAACAAAGTTTCCGGTAGTTCCTGACCTACCGTCATCGCGAGGAGCCCGCGGGGCGGGGTGGCCTAGGCTACGACGCGGCGATCTCGAATTGGCGGTGAGTTCGGAATGTCAGTAGTGTTCGAAAGTACATTCCAAATCAGTAGTGTCCGGTTCATTTGCACAGAGGAGCAGAGATGAGCAGGGTCAGGTCTCAATGCTGTTCGGTTAGCCGTTATGGCTGAGCTTGTCGCAGCGCATTCACCCTTCGACGGGCTCACGGCGAACGAGCTTAAGCGAACAGCAT
>JAYTGZ010000094.1:0-6843 GCA_043733025.1 Pseudomonadota bacterium
GTTGTCGCGGGAGTCACCTTTTCGTTTGGGCATTGCCCATGCTAATGTCCCCAACATGCTGGCGCAAATTTCGAGCGGCCTAGGGGAATCGGACGTGAATATCCATAACATGCTTAACAAATCCAAAGGAGAAGTCGCCTATACGCTGGTGGATATCGACAGTTCGATTTCCACGGCTGTCATCGGCAAAATTGCCGCCATCAAAGGCGTCTTGTCGGTGCGTTCCATTCCGCTGGAAAGTGTGTAACCGTGTCTGAATACCTAAGCAAGCTTCGTGCGAGCATCGATAGCATCGATGCCGAGATGCTTAGGCTATTGAACCAGCGTGCGGAAGTCGCGCAGAAAATCGGCCATCTCAAATCCGGCGTTGCCTACAAGCCGGAGCGCGAAGCCGAGGTACTGCGGCGAGTTAAGGAAAAAAATCCTGGCCCGCTGCCGGACGATACCGCGGCATTCTTGTTCCGCGAAATCATGTCGGCCTGTTTGGCGCTGGAAAAGCCAGTGCGAGTGGCTCACCTGGGACCGGCGGGGACGTTTTCCGAAGCGGCGGCGATCAAACATTTCGGTCATGCGGCTGAAGTCGTCTCCTGCGCATCCATCGACGAGGTATTTCGACGCGCTGAGTCGGGGACGGCTGGTTTTGCCGTCGTTCCCGTGGAGAATTCTACCGAGGGCGCCATCGGCAAGACCTTGGATCTCATGTTGCAGACCCCGCTCAACGTCTGCGGCGAGGTAATGTTGCGCATCCACCATCATTTACTCGCACGCTTGGCGGGCGCCGATTTTATCAGTATCAAGCGGGTCTATTCCCATCCACAATCCTTAGCGCAGTGCAACCAATGGCTTGCGGCGAATTTGCCCCACGTTGAGCGCGTCCCAGCGTCGAGCAACGCCGAGGCGGCGCGGCTCGCGCAGTTGGAGCCCAATACCGCGGCCATCGCCGGCGAGGCGGCGGCTGGGCGTTATGGTTTGCAGCGGCTGGCCGAAAACATTGAGGACGAACCGTCGAACACGACACGGTTTTTGGTGCTGGGAAATCAAGACGTCGAAGCGACGGGCCGCGATAAAACTTCCTTCGCGATGTCGGCGAAGAACCAGCCGGGCGCGATCCACGAGTTGCTCGCGCCGCTGGCCGTTCACAAGGTCTCCATGACCAAGTTGGAATCGCGTCCCTCGCGCATCGCCAATTGGGAATATTATTTCTTTGTCGATATCGAGGGGCATCGCCAGGATCCCGCCGTGGCCCAGGCATTACGCGAAATCGAAGCGCGCGCGCTGCATCTCAAAATCATGGGGTCCTACCCCGTCGCGGTGTTTTAGCCGGAGCCATCATGATCGCCGCCTGCGATCTCGCCCCCGCCCATATCAAAGCCATCGCGGCCTATCAGCCTGGTAAGCCCGCTTCCGAATTGGCGCGGGAGTTGAGTCTCGACGAGAACAGCATCACCAAACTTGCGTCGAACGAGAACCCCCTTGGCGCGAGTCCCGCCGCGATCAAGGCGATCGAGCGTGTGTTGAACGGAATTGCGCTGTATCCCGATGGCGGCGGCCATGACTTTAAGTCCGCGCTGATAAAAAAATACGCCATCGCCCGCGAACAGATTGTGCTGGGCAACGGTTCCAACGATGTACTCGAATTGGCCGCGCGCACTTTCCTCACCGCGCAAGATTCCGCCGTCTACGCGCAGCATGCGTTTGCGGTTTATCCGCTGGTGTTGCAGGCCATCGGCGCAACGAAAATCGAAGTTGCGGCCAAGGATTACGGCCACGATTTGCCGGCCATGGCCAAAGCGGTGCGCGAAAATACCCGCGTTGTGTTCGTTGCCAATCCAAATAATCCGACCGGGACGTTTGCTACTTCCGACAAGCTGCTAGCCTTTATCGAGGCCGTCCCGGCGCGCGTGATTATCGTGTTGGACGAAGCCTATACGGAATATCTCCCGCCCGCCGTCAAGGTCGATACCATCGCTTGGCTCAAGCGTTTTCCGAATCTCGTGATCACGCGCACCTTGTCCAAAGCCTATGGCCTCGCGGGTCTGCGTATCGGATTCGCCTTGGCCCATCCTGATGTCGCCGATCTAATCAATCGCGTACGCCAACCGTTTAACGTCAATAGTCTCGCCCTGGCGGCGGCCGAAGCGGCGCTCAACGATGATGTCTTCTTGGCCCAAAGCGCGCAACTCAACACTCGAGGATTGGCGCAACTGGCCGATGGATTCGAGCGCCTCGGCTTGCCGTACATCCGGTCATTTGGCAATTTCATCAGCGTAGACGTCGGTGATGGCGCGGTGATGTTTCAATTCTTGCTGAAGCAAGGCGTAATTGTCCGGCCCATTGCGGGCTATGGAATGCCGCGGCATTTGCGCGTCAGCGTCGGGTTACCGCAACAGAACGAACGATTCCTCGCCGCCCTCGCCGAGGGGCTGAAGCAGTTTGCTTCCGATCGGTAGTTTGCTTCATTCCACTATGTCCTCGCAACCGTTTGTCATCAAGAAGCTCGCCATTTTTGGCATCGGACTGATCGGTGGCTCGTTCGCGCTCGCCTTGCGCCGAGGCGGGGTCGTGCAACACATCGTCGGCGTCGGCCGCAGCCGTAACAATCTGGATGACGCATTGCGACTGGGGATCATCGATGCGGCCGCGACAGATCCCGTTCACGCGGTGAAAGGTGCTGACTTTGTGTTGCTGGCCACGCCGGTGGGCCAAATGGAAGCGTTGCTCGGGATGATCGCTCCGTATCTTTCATCCAACGCCGTTGTCACCGACGGCGGCAGCACCAAACAGGACGTGGTCGCTTACGCCCGCGCAAAATTGGGAAAGAATTTTCTCCGTTTCGTTCCAGGCCACCCGATTGCCGGCACCGAGAAGAGCGGTGCAACCGCCGCCAATGGCGAGTTATTTCGCGGGCGCAAAGTGATTCTGACACCGGAATCCGATACCGACCCGGCTGCGATCGAGGCGGTACGCGGCTCCTGGCAGGCATGCCTTGCGGAAGTCCATCTGATGCGGCCCGCAGAGCATGATGCCCTGTTCGCCGCTATCAGCCATCTTCCCCATCTATTGGCGTTCGCGCTAGTAGATTGGATGGCACGAAAACCCAACCGCGATTCGCTGTTTCAATTCGCCGCCGGCGGCTTTCGCGATTTCACCCGCATCGCATCTAGTTCGCCAGAAATGTGGCGCGACATTTGTATGGCCAATCGTTCTGCATTGCTAACAGAACTGGCGGATTATCGCGAAGAACTTGCCTTGCTACAGGACTGCCTGGAACGCTCCGACGCGGCACAATTAGAGACGCTTTTTAGCCGTGCCCGCGCGACTCGGGCCGATTGGCTGGGACGGACGAAATCTGCGGCGGGGATCGAGTAACCGTGGACTTTCTCGATCTGCCGCCGGTGAGCAAGGCTCGTGGCAACGTCACCCTGCCGGGGTCGAAAAGCATTTCCAATCGCACCTTGTTGCTCGCCGCTCTCGCTGATGGCGAGACCGTGATCCACGATTTGCTGATTTCGGATGACGTGGAACGCATGCTGGATGCGCTCAAGTTATTAGGCGTGCAATGGCGGCAGGAAGGCGAGCGATATCGAATCACCGGCGTCGGCGGCGCATTCTCAAACAAGAACGCCGATCTTTTTCTCGGCAATGCCGGTACGGCATTTCGTCCGCTCACCGCGGCGCTGGCGCTGTGCGGCGGCCGCTATCGTTTGTCCGGCGTGCCGCGTATGCATGAGCGGCCGATCGGCGACCTGGTCGAAGCCTTGCGCCAGATCGGCGCCGAAATTCGCTATGTCCAGAACGAGGGGTTTCCGCCCTTAGAAATATTGCCGGCGACAAAATCCGAAAATGACGTCGTGCGTGTGCGCGGTGACGTGTCGAGTCAATTCCTGACCGGGCTGTTGATGGCGTTGCCGTTGATGGGTCGACCCATGACCATCGAAGTCATCGGCGAATTGATTTCCAAGCCTTATGTGGAGATCACGCTAAACCTGATGGCGCGGTTCGGCGTGGAGGTCAAGCGCGACGGCTGGCGCGCCTTCGCATTACGCGAGCATTCTTTCTATCGAAGTCCTGGCGAGATCCACGTCGAGGGAGACGCTTCTTCGGCCTCCTATTTTCTCGCCGCCGGGGCCATTGGCGGCGGGCCGGTGCGGGTCAACGGCGTGGGGCGGGCAAGCATACAAGGCGATGTGAGGTTCGCGCAGGAGTTGGAAAAGCTCGGCGCGCGGCTGGCGATGTCTGACAACTGGATTGAAGTTCAAGCCCCGGCGGATGGTAAGTTGCGGCCATTCGACCTGGATCTGAACCACATTCCCGATGCGGCGATGACCTTGGCCGTGGTTGCCCTGTTCACCGGCGGGCCGTGCCGGTTGCGCAATATCGCCAGTTGGCGGGTCAAAGAAACGGACCGCATTGCTGCCATGGCCACGGAGTTGCGCAAGCTCGGTGCGGACGTGGACGAGGGGGCCGACTATTTGTGCGTCACCCCACCTCCCTCCTCTCGCCTCACGCCTAACGCCTCGATCGACACCTACGACGATCACCGCGTGGCCATGTGTTTCTCCTTGGCGAGTCTGGCTGGGGTGCCGATCCGGATCAACGATCCTAACTGTGTCGCGAAGACGTTTCCCGAATATTTTCAATGCTTTGCGGCAATCGTTGCGGCATGAAGCCGATTCCCGTTATCGCGATTGATGGACCCGCCGCATCGGGCAAGGGCGCCATCGCTCAGGCGGTGGCCGAGAGTCTTGGTTTTCATTATTTGGACAGCGGGGCGATTTATCGCGCCACGGCGTTAGCGATTGATTCAGCAGGGAAAGATGCGGGCAGCCCCGATCTGTTGGAGGCGGACGCCGCGGCAATTGCAGCAAGAATGGATCTCCGATTTAGAGACGGCATGGTATTCCTGGGCGAGAGAAATATCACTGATCTAATCCGCTCCGAATCCTGCGGCACGAACGCGTCGAAAATCGCGGTGTTACCGCTGTTGCGCAGCGCGCTGCTCGACTTACAACGGTCTTTTCGTCGCCCGCCCGGATTGGTGGCTGAAGGGCGAGACATGGGTACGGTGGTTTTTCCCGACGCGGGCCTAAAAATATTTCTCTCGGCAAGCGTCGCGGTGCGGGCGGAGCGTCGTCATAAGCAGTTGATGGAAAAAGGAATAAATGCTAACATCCAAAACTTGCTTAGCGATATTGAGTTCCGCGACGAACGGGACCGGCAGCGCAACGTCGCGCCACTACGCACCGGCAGCGACAGCAAATTGATCGATACGACGGCGTTGAGTTTGCCCCAATCGGTTGCGGCAGTGCTGAAGTCGTACGCGCTAGACGTTGTGATTTAAAGGTAACACCGGACGCCTTCCAACCCGGATAGGCGATGACTAACTTGACCTGATTTCTGAGTACTTTTGGTCCTTTTGATTAACCCAACCCCATGACAACTGTTGCCCAGGTAACCCCACCCGTAGAAAATTTCGCAGCCCTGTTCGCGGAGAGCCACGCCCACCAGGAAATGAGCATCGGCGAAGTTATCACCGCTGAAGTCATTTCCATCGATGCCAACATGGTGATCGTGAACGCCGGACTGAAGTCCGAAAGTTTGATTCCTATTGAGGAATTCAAGAACGATCGCGGCGAGGTCGAAGTAAAACCTGGCGATTTCGTCAAAGTTGCGATCGACGCGTTCGACGATGGTTATGGTTCAACCAAGTTGTCGCGCGACAAGGCCAAGCGTCTAGCGGCATGGTCCGATCTCGACGAAGCGTTGGAAAAGGGCACCATCGTCCTGGGCGTGGTGAATGGTAAAGTCAAGGGTGGTTTGACGGTTATGATCAACGGCATCCGCGCGTTCCTGCCGGGTTCGCTGGTGGATATTCGCCCGGTGAAAGATACCACGCCGTACGAGTATAAAGAGATGGAGTTTAAGGTGATTAAACTCGATCGCAAGCGTAACAACGTCGTCGTTTCGCGTCGCGCCGTGATGGAAGCGGCCCAAGGCGTCGAACGTCAAAGCTTGCTGGAGAGCTTGCAGGAGGGCTCCGTGGTCAAAGGCATCGTCAAGAACATCACCGACTACGGCGCGTTCGTTGATCTCGGCGGCATCGATGGCCTATTGCACATTACCGATCTGGCATGGCGTCGAGTCAAGCACCCGTCGGAAGTGTTGACCGTGGGTGATGAAGTCGAAGCCAAAGTATTGAAATTCGATCAGGAAAAGAATCGCGTTTCCCTGGGTCTGAAGCAACTCGGCGAAGACCCGTGGGTCGGTTTGGGTCGCCGTTATCCGCAGGGCACGCGCCTGTTCGGCAAAGTCACGAATCTTACCGACTATGGCGCCTTCGTCGAAATCGAACAAGGCATAGAAGGCTTGGTGCACGTGTCAGAAATGGATTGGACCAACAAGAATGTTCATCCTTCCAAGGTCGTACAACTAGGCGACGAAGTAGAAGTGATGATTCTCGAAATCGACGAGGAGCGCCGGCGTATTTCGCTCGGCATGAAGCAATGCCAATCGAATCCTTGGGAAGATTTTTACGCCAACCACAAGAAGGGCGATAGAGTCGCCGGCCAAATCAAATCGATCACCGACTTTGGTGTGTTCATCGGCCTCAATGGCGGTATCGACGGCCTAGTCCATCTGTCCGATCTGTCTTGGGCCCAGACCGGCGAAGAGGCGGTGCGCGGATACAAGAAGGGCGACGAAGTTGAAGCCGTGGTGTTGGCGATTGATGTCGAGCGCGAACGAATTTCGCTCGGCATCAAGCAGATGAGCGGCGATCCCTTCAGCGTGTTTGTGACTAATCACGACAAGGGCCACATCATTAAGGGTATCGTGAAAACGATC
>JAYTGZ010000095.1:0-13010 GCA_043733025.1 Pseudomonadota bacterium
GTGTTTCTCATTATCGCGCTGCCGATCGAGTTGATGCTCGGGTTGTTCATGGCGCAACTTTTTCTCGACAAATTGCCGGGCCGGCAAATCTTCATCGCGCTGCTGGTGTTGCCGGTGGTGATTTCTCCGATCGTGGCGGGCGCCACATGGTCGCTCATGTTCGATAACCGATTCGGTCCGATTAACCAAATCATCGGCTGGGTGATGGGCCAGGACATGCCATTGCTGTGGACCATCAAGCCCAATCTCGTCTATCCGGCGATCCTCATTGCCGAGATCTGGCAATGGACACCGTTCATGTTCTTGCTGCTGCTCGCGGCCCTCGCCAACGTCGATAAATCGCAACTCGAAGCCGCCGCGATCGACGGCGCCGGCTACTGGCGCACGTTCTTCAAAATCGTGCTGCCGTCGATCTGGCCGGTGATGGCGATCGCCTTGCTGATCCGTGTCCTTGATCTGTTCCGTCTGTTCGAAATCGTCTGGGCCTTGACCAAGGGCGGGCCCGGCACCATGACGGAGACTATTTCAATCTTCACTTACAACCAAGGCTTCCGCCAGTTTGAAACGAGCTACACAGCCGCCGTGGCCCTGCTCATCATCGTGCTGTTGAGCGGCGTCCTGATGTGGGCGCTACGCCGAGTGGAGCTGTCGCGATGATGACCACAAAGACGCGACAACGCTGGCGCCAGACCGTGCGGTTTCTAGCCGCGGTCCTCATCACTTTGTTTTTCCTGTTCCCCATCTATTGGCTGTTCATGATCTCATTCAAAACCGCCGATGAGATCTATGCGTTCCCGCCCGTGTGGTGGCCGAAGACCTTGCAGTTTAGCAATTATGCTGTGTTGTTCAAAGACGGAGACGCGACGGCGGTGTGGAATAGCTTCGTCGTCGCGACCGGATCTACCGTGCTCGCGATGTTTCTCGGCACACTCTGCGCCTACAGCCTGGCGCGCTACAAGACTGGCGGTGAACATTTATCCAACTGGATCATTTCCCAGCGTATGGTGCCGCCCATCGCGGTGGTGTTTCCGATCTTCCTGCTGTATGTGTATTTCGGCTGGGTCGATACCTACATCGGCATGATCCTCCTCTACACCGCGTTCAATTTGCCCTATGTGATTTGGATGATGCGCGGTTACATCCAGGACATTCCAAAATCCCTGGAAGAGTCGGCCCTGGTCGACGGCTGCACCCGCTGGCAAGTGATCTGGAAAGTCGTATTCCCCATGTGCCGCGCCGGGCTGTTCGCTACGGCGATTTTCACGTTCGTTTTCGCCTGGAACGAATTTCTGTTCGCGCTGGTCTTAACGCGCACCGAAGTCACGACCTACACCGTGCAAGTCACCCACTATTTCGGCGGCCAATCGAATTTCTGGACCAAGATCGCAGCGATGTCCGTGCTCGGTACCTTGCCGGTGTTTATTGCGGTGGTGTTCATGCAGCGTTATATGGTGCGCGGAATTTCGCTCGGCGCCGTTAAGGGTTGAGCAAGATCAATCATTGTGCAATAATACGTACATGTACATTATTGTAAGGAAATGCTAATGGAAGCCATCTCCTACACTTCGGTTCGCAACAATCTCGCCAAGACTATCGACAAGGTGAACGAGGACCATGCCCCGATCATCATCACTCGGCAAAACGGCAGATCAGCCGTGCTGATGTCGCTGGAAGATTTCAACGCCTATGAGGAAACCGCCTATTTGATGCGCAGCCCCGCCAACGCGGCGCGCTTGAGCAAAGCCGTGGTGGATGTGGCGAAAGGAAAGATCAAAGCGCGCAAGCCGATCGAACGTGATTAAGTGGACGGAAGACGCCTGGGATGATTATCTTCATTGGCAGCAGACCGACAAGCAGCTACTGAAGCGTATCAACCTGCTGATCAAGGATGTACAACGGGAGCCCTTCATAGGGATCGGTAAGCCGGAGCCGCTGAAGTTCGGTCTCACGGGATACTGGTCGCGGCGCATCAACGACGAACATCGACTCGTTTACGGCGTCGATGAAACGGGATTAATCATTTTGCAATGCCGATATCACTATGGAAATAAATAATGAAGAGCAGACGTAGCGTGTGAAGAATTAACCCTTCACAATTCACCCTTCACTCGTCACGACCTTAACAATGGCTGACCTAAAAATAACCGGACTACATAAATACTATGGCGATAACCATGTCGTCAAAGGTATCGACTTGGAAATTCCGGCGGGCGAATTCACCGTGCTGGTCGGCCAATCGGGTTGTGGCAAGAGCACGCTGTTACGCACTATCGCCGGATTGGAAGAAGCGGATCAGGGCACTATCGAAATCGCGGGCCAGGTAGTAAACCACGTTCAGCCCAAGGATCGCGACATCGCCATGGTGTTCCAGAACTACGCGCTGTATCCCTATATGACGGTGTTCGAAAACATCGCCTTCGGTCTGCGCGTGCGCAGAATCCCGGCGTCCGAGATCAACGCGAAAGTGAAGCGAGCGACGGACATGTTGGCCATTGATCATTTGCTGACGCGTTATCCGCGCCAGTTATCCGGCGGCCAATTGCAGCGGGTGGCCATCGGCCGCGCCGTGGTGCGGAACGCGCGCTTGTATTTATTCGACGAGCCCTTGTCTAATCTCGATGCGCAGTTGCGCGACGAAATGCGCGGCGAAATCAAGCGGTTGCACCAAGAGCTTGACAAGACCATGATCTACGTCACCCACGATCAGATCGAGGCGATGACCCTCGCCGATCGCATCGTGCTGATGCGCGACGGTGAGATTGAGCAGCAGGGCGCGCCGCTAGAGTTGTTCGAGCGCCCCGCGACTAAATATGTCGCGGGATTCTTGGGTTCGCCGTCGATGAATTTTATCCCGGCAACCCTGACGAGGCAGCAGGATGGCCTCGCGGTCAAGTTAGCCGGGGACGTGAAATTTCCGTTGCCGGCGAGCCGCCTCGAACACGCCGCGGGCTATGCCGATAAAGCGGTGATTCTCGGTATCCGGCCGGAACACATGAGCCGGCGCGGCGCCGAGCGTGCCGGCCTGGCGTATGCGCACGCCGAGATAGAACTTGTGCAGCCCACCGGATCGCGTACCTACGCCGAGTTTAAGCTTGGGGGCGTTACGGTTATCGCGGAACTGCAAGCCCACGACGTGCAGCGCGCTGGCGAGCGTTTGGAACTTAGCATCGACATGAACCGGGTGATTTTGATCGACCCGGCAACGGAAAAAGTGATTTAGCAACGGAGTAAAAAATGGTCATGACCACCCCTTCTCGTTCCGTCAAATTGACGGGTACGGAACAGCCCGATGTGATTGGGCAGATACTGATGGCCGGGCCCCTGTCGGCAGAGTTCGACAACGGTAATCTGCGCTACATCAGAATGAGCGGCGTCGAAGTGCTGCGCGCCATGGCATTCCTGGTGCGCGATGAGCATTGGGGCACGTACACGCCGGTGTTGAGTAATGTGAGAATCGATCAACGCAAAGATGGCTTTTCCGTTTCCTATCAAGCCACCTGCAGCCGCTTCGGCCATCAAATCGATTTCGACGCGACCATCGAAGGCAAGAGCAACGGCAACCTGGTCTTCCGAGCGACGGCAAAACCGAAACGGGATTTCCTCACCAATCGCACCGGCTTCGTTGTGCTGCATCCGCTGCAAGGCGTGGCCGGACGCGCCGTCAAGGTCGAGCACACCGATGGCTCGGTGACCAACAGCCATTTTCCGGAGTATGTGAATCCCGATTGTCCGTTTCGCAACATCCGCGCGCTGTCCCACGAAGTACTGCCCGGGGTTTGGGCACGTTGTCAAATGGAGGGCGACGCCTACGAAATGGAAGACCATCGCAACTGGACGGACGCATCGTTCAAGACTTATATCCGGCCCCTCGCGAAACCCTGGCCGTACACCTTGCCCGCGGGGCAGGTCATTCAGCAATCGGTGAGCTTGAGTTTCTCCGGCGCGCTGCCGAAAAGTAGTCGATCGAGCAAGAGTAACGGCGTGCGGATCAAAGTGGGTGGCGCAAGCGATCAGATGGTCCCGCCGATCGGCGTAGGCGTGCCGGCGGAAGAAATCGACCACGCTTTGTCGCAAACGGAGCTGGTGAAAATGCTGGCGCCAAACTTCATGGTTTGTTTTTTCGATCCCCGCCAACAACACGGCGTGACGGAGCTTTCCAAATATCGCCGGCTGAGTGAAAAGGTTGGCGCCGAGGTCATGCTGGAAGTGGTCGTGCAAAGCACGGACGACTTCGCCGCCGAACTCGATCGCGTCGCCGAATACGCCGGGATGGCGGGACTGAAATTATCCGCCGTGGCCGTGTGTCCCGTCGGCCATCTGAAATCCATATTGCCCGGCGGCGCGTATCCACCCGCGCCCGCCTTGGAAGACCTCTACCGCGCAGCGCGCAACGCATTCCCACGTGCGAAACTCGGTGGCGGCATGTTTTCGTTTTTCACCGAACTTAATCGCAAACGCCCGCCGTCGCAGTTACTCGATTTCATCACCCATACCACCTGCCCGATTGTCCATGCCGCCGACGACCGCTCGGTGATCGAGACCCTGGAAGCATTACCGTGGCAGATCGAAACGGCGACAGCCTTTTCCGGCGGCGTCGCCCATCGCGTCGGGCCGAGCGGCATCGGCGCCCGCGACAACCCCCACGGCGCGATTTACTCGGATAATCCCAATAATCTGCGCGTGTGTCTCGCGAAAATGGATCCGCGTCAACGCGGTTTGTTCTCAGCCGCCTGGACGCTCGGTTATGTCTCGACATTGGCTCGCGCCGGTGTGGCAACCATCAGCATGGGCGCGCCCACGGGCCCCCTCGGGATGATCTATCGCGAGGCGGAACACACCCAGCCGTTTTTCGATGATCTCGAAGCGGTGGCGGTCTATCCCGTGTTCCACACCTTAAGTGCGCTGAATCGCGCGTCGAGAAATCCCATATTGACTATGTCGTGCTCGGACATCAGCACCGTCGCGTGTTTC
This sequence comes from Pseudomonadota bacterium, assembly GCA_043733025.1. Classification (GTDB taxonomy): domain Bacteria; phylum Pseudomonadota; class Gammaproteobacteria; order Burkholderiales; family JALYOK01; genus JALYOK01. The sequence continues at coordinate 4,972 of JAYTGZ010000095.1, forward strand.
GGTTGGATCGACAAATCGGGAAATACCGTGATGATCGCCAACTTAACCGCCGATGAGCAAAACGTTGACCTCTCCGGCATCGGAGCCGACGCAACCATCGGCATGCTCGACGAGGACAGCTTCATCACCGCCACCACCAATCCGAAAGCCTTCCGCAAAGCGGGCGAATTGCTGGGGGATGCGAAACGGATTCGTTTGGGTGGATACGCGGTGGCTTACTTAAGTTACTGAGGCGTTTGTTATATTTGGTGACCGACGCTTCGATTCGCGGCAACCCTCACTTGCAGTGCGCGCTCCGGCTTGCAGGCCGGAGCCGTTCGATGAGCGCGACGAATGCGTCGCGAAATCCTCGTCTCACCCCAACCCTTGTCCCGGCGGGAGAGGGTAGTTTAATCCCTTCTCCCTTTGGGAGAAGGGTGGGGACGAGGTAGCCCTAGGCTAGCCACTGGCCTAGGGCCATGAGGGGCGGGCGGGACATTTGATATTTCTGATCAATAGGCCACAACGGCCAATCCCTACTTCCCCCGATTCCGTATCGCACTCAAAGTCGTCCGCGTCGTGATCGCTTCCGGATCGAACTTCACTTCAATCAACGCAGGCTTGTTCGCAGCGATCGCACGCTCGAACGCGGGCGCGAATTGTTGCGTCGATTCCACGGTCTCGCCCAGCGCGCCGTAGGCCCGCGCGAGCGCCGCGAAGTCGGGATTTTGCAACGCCGTGCCGTATACCCGCGCCGGATATTCACGCTCTTGGTGCATGCGTATGGTGCCGTACATGCTGTTGTTCACCACGATGAAAACGACCGCGACGTTGTACTGCATCGCCGTTGCGAGTTCCTGGCCCGTCATCAAAAAATCGCCGTCACCGCAGAACGTCACTACGGTGCGATGCGGGTTTACTAATTTCGCCGCGATGCCCGACGGCACGCCATAACCCATTGCGCCATTGATCGGTGCGAGTTGAGTGCGCCACGGACGATAGGGATAGAAACGCGCGGCCCATTGCGCAAAATTTCCTGCGCCGTTGGTGAGTATCGCATTCGTGGGTAACTTTTCTTTCAGCCACAGGATGATTTGGCCCATATCGACGGCGCCAGGGCAAGGGCCGGGCATGATGTTGGCGAGATAGTCGGCGCGGGCCGCTTCCGTCCACGCTTTCCAGCGGCTACCGTCGATCTTGGACATCGCGCGTAGCAGCCCGGCGAACGTCGGCATGCTGGAATTGATAAACAGGTCCGCTTGATAAACCTTACCAAGCTCGTCAGTACCGGGGTGCACGTGAACGAATTTCTGTTTCGGCCGCGGCACATCGAAAAGCGAATATCCGCTCGTTGTCATTTCGTCTAGGCGGCAGCCGATGACAATAACCAAATCGGATTGCTTGATCCGTTGTGCGAGTTTGGGATTGATGCCGATGCCGACGTCGCCCGCATAGTTCGCGTGGGTGTTGTCGAATAAATCCTGGCGGCGGAACGCGCAGCCCACGGGCACGTTCGCCGTCTCGGCGAAACCTTGGATTGCGCCACAGGCATCGGACGTCCAGCCACTTCCGCCCAGCAGCACGAATGGACGCTGCGCCTCGCTCAGTAACTCGCGCAGTTGCTCCAGTTGCCCCAAGCCGGGATAGGAATAGACGGCTTTGTAGCGCGGCGCATCGGCGACCTCGGCGTCGCTGACCAGCATGTCTTCCGGTAACGCCAGCACCACCGGCCCGGGCCGGCCCGAAGTCGCGATATGAAATGCATGGCTCAAATATTCAGGAATGCGATCGGCGCGATCGATCTGCGCGACCCACTTGGTCATCTCGCCGAACATGCGCCGGTAGTCGACCTCTTGGAACGCCTCGCGCTCGACGAAATCGCCGCCCACTTGGCCGATGAACAAAATCATCGGCGACGAATCTTGATGCGCGGTATGTACGCCGATGCTGGCGTTCGTCGCGCCCGGTCCGCGCGTGACAAAACAAATACCGGGCCGGCCCGTGAGTTTGCCGTAGGCTTCCGCCATGAACGCGGCGCCGCCTTCCTGACGGCAGACGATGAGTTTGAGTTGCTCGCGAACATCGTACATCGCATCGAGCACCGCGAGATAACTCTCACCCGGCACGCAAAACGCCAAGTCCACACCGTGTCCGCGCAAACCATCCACCAAAATCTTACCGCCGCTACGCATGAATTATTCCTTCAGAGCTTTTCGCTTAAGGCGAAAATACTAACACAGCCGATCGTCTCTACAGGCTAGCTCCCTTTAAACTAGGCCATGCGTTTGCCGTGGAACGCTTCGACACCTTCGCGGAAATGTCCGGCGTGCGCAAGCGGCTGTAGCTGTGACCCTCCAATTCGATCGCAATGTGATCTTGTCAACTTTTCATTGAGGGATTGGAATACGTCGCCCGATCGCATCAATTGTCGTTCCCATCGCCGGTAAATCGCGCAATGTCTCGGCGCGCTTTTTTCGTCGGCCTGCCGCGCGGCAACGGCGCCGATGCCGCGTTGGCGCGCAGTTGTTCCGATAGCAGTTGTCGCGCCGCCTTGCTTGATTCCGATTCGACGTATAACTTTGCCGCCTCGGTCGCGGGACCGCGCCGGTCGGTTAACGCTAGGACGGTGATTGCAAACGTGAACGGCCCGCTGCGCACCTCAAGGTGATCACCCACTTTGATCGCCTTAGCAGGTTTCGGCCGTTCGCCGTTGAGTTTTATTTTGCCGCCTTCCACGGCATCGGTGGCGAGGGAGCGGGTCTTAAGGAAACGCGCCGCCCACAGCCACTTATCGATACGAACGGTTTGGTGTTGCGACGAAGCGTCAGTCAAGCTTAATCGAGTGAAGCGTCATGGGCATTTGCGATGAGGTGTCGAATTCGCAGCCGGCGCGAATGCCTATGGTTGCGATTTCCTCCGCGCTCAAGTTTTGGTCGTAGGCGCTGTACATGGCGCCCAGCGCGTAGTCGCGGCCCGTGCCGATGGACCAGAAACGCTGATGCTCGAACACTTCGCGCATGGAATAGACCGCGAAAATTCCCACCCTATTTGCGATCAGCGCCATAAGCTGGCTCGATTCGTAGGGATCGTCTTCTTCTTCCTTCGGGTTGAGATAGTGCTCATCCTTCAACACCGGATGAATTTTGCGGAAGCTTTCGAAAATTTCGAGACGGCCGCCGAACGACAGTCCCGGCGTGCGATTGAGCAGGCTCTCCATCACTAGCTGGTGCGCCGCGCTGCCGGCGAGGCCGAAATAGGTGTCGCCGTGCCTGACGATCTTTTCCCAGCAACGATCGTAATCGGGCGTCAGGCGCGTGCCGCCGAAGGTAGTAAGCGAATCGCCGGCGATGACGGCGGCGCCATTTTTTCTAACGACGACGAGTGTGGTCATAGCATCAATGTAGTTTGATCTGTGGCTGGGTGCGCCGCGCGATGAGCCGCCCGATCGTATCCAGCACGGTTTTGCCAAATCCATGTAATGCCAATAAATGCAGCTTGTACAGCGACACATACATGAAGCGCGCGAACAAGCCTTCGATAAGTATACTCCCGCCCATCAGCCGACCCATCAAATTACCGACCGTGCTGTATTCGCCCAGGGACACGAGGGAACCGAAATCGCGGTAGCGATAGTCCTTCAGTGCCTCACCGGCGATGCGGCGCTTGAGATTTTTCGCCATCAGCGCCGCTTGCTGGTGGGCGGCTTGGGCGCGTGGCGGCACGTTGCCGCCCTTTTCCGGCCATGGGCACGCGGCACAATCGCCGAAGGCGAAGATGCTGTCATCGCGCGTGGTTTGCAAGGTTACTTTGACGATCACTTGGTTATTGCGCGCGGTCTGGATCCCATCGAGACTGGCCAAAAAATCTGGCGCTTTGATTCCCGCTGCCCACACCACCAGATCGGCGGGAACATGTTTGCCCCCTTTGGTGTCGACACCGTCGACGCTAACCTTTACCACCGGATCGCCGGTGAGTACCTGCACATTAAGCTTTTCCAGTTGCTGCAACGTTGCTGCCGACAAGCGTTCCGGTAAAGCGGGCAACACGCGCGACGCTGCTTCGATGATGGTCAGACGCACATCGCGATCGGGCATGACTTTGTCGAGACCATAGGCCGCAAGCTGGCGCGTGGTGTAATGGAGCTCCGCCGCCAGTTCGACTCCGGTTGCACCGCCGCCGATGATGGCGATGTCTAGCTTGTGGGAAATCATCGGCGCGCGCGAATGGGCGCGGATGAAGGCGTTGATCAAGCGGCGATGGAATTTCGCCGCATCGTATTGGGTTTCCAGCGCGATGGCGTGTTCCTTCGCACCCGGCGTGCCGAAATCATTCGCGAGGCTACCGACGCACAAGACGAGCGTATCGTAATGCAAGCTGCGGGCCGCGCTGATCTCAATGCCGCGATCGTCCAAAATCGGCGCGAGCCGAATTTGTTTTTCGGCACGATCGAGGCCCGTCATCTCGCCGAGCAAAAAGCGGAAGTGATGCCAATGGGCTTGCGCGAGGTATTCCAACTCGTGTTCCAGCAGGCCGCTGGTGCCCGCGGCGATTTGGTGCAGCAGCGGCTTCCACACGTGGGTAGGGCTCTTGTCCACCAAGGTGATTTCCGCTTGCTTGCGCTTGCCTAACGTGTCGCCGATCTTGGTCGCGAGTTCCAGGCCGCCGGCGCCGCCGCCGACGATGACGATGCGATGTGGTTGTTCACTCATGGTGAATCTGACGTAATTGCCTCCCTTGGCTAAGGGCAAATTATAACATTGGCGCTATTCTCGATCGATTTCGCGCCACACTTGCCAGCGACCAGTGGCCTAAGGCCCAATCCCAGAGCGGCTTCTGGCTCGATTGTCGCAATTCGGCCGGCGGGTTTTGGTTAAGCAAGTAAAGCGCGTCGAACAGCAGCGTCGTCGCGTTTGTTGCATGGATCGACTGGGCCAGGGTTTGCTTGGAAAGCTTTTCTCCGGCGTTGTTTGTGGCGATGGGCAGGTGGCCGTAGCGCGGCGTGGCGTAGCCAAGTAAGCGTTGCAGAAAAATTTGCCGCGGTGTCGATGCCAAGAGATCTGCACCGCGTATGATTTCCGTGATGCCTTGGTTCGCGTCGTCGACCACGACGGCCAGTTGGTAGGTGACGATGCCATCGGCGCGGCGCAACACGAAGTCGCCGATCTGCGTAGCAAGATTTTGTGCGATGGCGCCTTGCATGAGATCGGTGAATTCGACGCTTGTTTCTTCCACGCGAACCCTGATGGCACGAGCTGCGCGCGCGGAGGGCGGAGCCTTGCGGCACGTACCAGGATAAATGGGTCCTTCGATGCCGAGCAACGACGAATCCGCGATTTCCCGTCGCGAACAGGCACACGGAAAAGTCGCGCCTTGCAGTGCTAATTGTTCAATCGCCGTTCGATAAAATTCGTCGCGTTGGCTCTGATACACCACCGCGCCGTCCCACTCGAAACCGAAAGCGTCCAAGGTTCGCAAAATATTTTCGGCGGCGCCGGGGACGTTGCGCGGCGTGTCGATATCCTCCATGCGCACCAGCCACTCGCCGGCCTGGCTCTTTGCTTGGAGATAACTGCCGATCGCCGCCACCAGCGAGCCAAAATGCAGCGGCCCGGTGGGGGACGGCGCGAAGCGGCCGCGATAGATTTTTTCAGACGTCGGAATCATAAGGTGTGGGTTCGCGTAAAATGATACCCAATCACGGAGGAATCAACATGGCTAAAGTTTTGCTAGTGACCGGCGCCAGCCGGGGAATTGGCGCCGCCACGGCGAAATTAGGCGCGGCGCGGGGCTTTGACGTGTGCGTCAACTATAAATCCAACGCCGCGCAAGCGGAAGCGATCGTAACAGACATCCGCGCCAGCGGCCGCGCCGCCATTGCCGTCCAAGCCGATACGGCGCAGGAGCAAGACGTGGTGCGGCTCTTCGAGACATGCGATCGCGAACTGGGGCCGGTGAGCGCGTTGGTGAACAACGCCGGCATCACTGGCGGCGTCGCGTTGATCGAGGATGTCAAAGCCGATATGTTGCGCGAGCTGATGGAGGTTAACATCGTCGGCTATTTTCTTTGCGCTCGAGAGGCGGTGAAACGCATGTCCACGGCGCGTGGCGGCAAAGGGGGCGCGATTGTGAATGTCTCATCTCGTGCGGCGGAGTTGGGCGGCGGAAACGAATGGATACACTACGCGGCATCGCGCGGCGCGACGGATAGCATGACCACCGGCATGTCGATGGAACTCGGTAAAAAAGGCATTCGCGTGAACGCGGTGCAGCCGGGCATTATCGACACCGACATTCACGCTACCGGCCTGCCCGGCCGCGCGGAAAAAGCGTTGCCGAATATTCCCATGGGGCGCGTCGGGCAAGCGGAAGAAGTCGCCGAGACGATACTGTGGTTGTTATCGGATCAAGCGTCTTATGTCACGGGCGCGATCGTTAATGTTTCCGGCGGACGCTAAGCGCTATTGGAATCGTTGTTTCAACCAGACGCCGATGTCCGTGATCTCTTCCATGGAAACCGAGTGCGCCATGGGGTATTCGCGCCACTCAATTTTGTAGCCATGGCGGACTAATTCCTGGTAAGAGTTTTCCGCGATGGATATCGGAATCACCGTGTCTTGCACGCCATGGGCCATGAAAATCGGGATGCTGCGATTGGCGCTGCTTGCTTCCACTTCGAGCGACGACGCCAGCGGCAAATAACTCGAAAGCGCCAGGATGCCCGCCAATCCTTGATTGTAGCGCAGTCCCGTTTGCAGCGCGATGGCGCCACCTTGGGAAAATCCCGCCAGAACGATTCGGTTCGCCGCCACGCCACGCGAAATCTCGCGCGCGATCAATGCTTCGATCGCACGCTGGGATTCGCGAATCCCAGCTTCATCGACCTTACGCTCGACGCTGCTGATTTCCATTATGTCGAACCACGCGCGCATCACAGAACCGGCGTTGATGGTCACGGGCCGCACCGGTGCGTGGGGAAAAATAAAGCGTAACGGTAAGCTTTCCGGAAAGCCGAGTTCTTTGACGACGGGGACGAAATCGTTGCCGTCGGCGCCGAGCCCGTGCATCCAGATTACGGTGCCGACGGGGTTGTGGCCGATAGTGAGCTCGATTGCGGGGAGTAGTGCGGTCATGTTGTTTGGCTTTAGGCGATGATCAAGCGCTCGATCATAGCGGAAGGTTGGCGGACGTAACAAGCACGAATGGTTGAATGGGCGACATCAGAACCATATCGAAGCCTGAAGAGGCAATATTGGTGCGGCTTGCAGGCATGGCATTGCTGGCAGCCGCGCGGGTATTGGGTTCTGGCGCGATAAAGTGTTGGCTTTTCTTTGCGGGCAACAACCATTAAACCGGCTACGTGTCATTCCCGCGGAAGTGGGAATCCAGAGTGACTTGCAAAGGCCAAATGGATCCCCGCTTTCGCGGGGACGACATTTCTCGCTTCCTCGGCGCGAATTTCGCCGCTAACTAAAAATCAAACTGCCCACGAAACGTAATGGCGGATTCCTTATCCGTCTGCGTCGGCTTACCCGGCGCGGCCGGCGTGACGGTGATGGTGTTGCCGAAATCCGTGCGGATGTAGTTCAACAAGAATCGCGTATTGGGATTGACGATCCACTTCGCGCCTAGGGTCCAGGCTTTCGCAACGCTGGTTCCCGTGGCGGGGATGACGCCGGTGCCGGCTGGATTGCCACTCGAAAAATCAGCCGCGTCGTAGTTGGAATAGCGCAACCCCAGTTCCCACGCGCCGCAACAGGTTTTGCCAGGCACGAAGTTGTTTTTCGGACGTATGCGCCCGAAGCGTTCCCCACGATAGCTGTCGGCGTAGCGTTCCCCACTTACCAGCCAAGTCAGGTTGGCATAATAGCTATTGATGTCGCGGTCGTAGCTGACGCCCGCCGAACTCGCGCCACTAAAGTTGGCGTGCAAATATTCCGCTTGCAGCTTGACTGGGCCCCATGCGAATGCCGATTCGAGCGCGTACCGGGAACGATCGACCTTGTCGCCACTAAAGCTCGCGGGCCGGAAGAATTGAATGCCGCGTGCTTCCGTGCGCCCGG
>JAYTGZ010000096.1:0-3216 GCA_043733025.1 Pseudomonadota bacterium
GCTGCTCGCCGCCGACGGCTTGCCGATGAACCTCGGCTTTCTCGGCAAAGGCAACGTCAGTTTGCCGCAGCCGCTGGTGGAACAGATCGAGGCCGGCGCGATTGGTCTTAAGCTGCATGAAGATTGGGGCACGACACCGGCCGCCATCGACAACTGCCTCACCGTTGCCGACGAAATGGATGTGCAAGTCGCAATCCATACGGATACGCTGAACGAAGCGGGCTTCGTCGAGACCACCGTGCAAGCGTTCAAAGGCCGCACCATCCATAGCTTCCACACGGAAGGCGCGGGCGGCGGCCATGCGCCCGACATTATCAAAGTGTGCGGCGAAGCGAATGTGTTGCCATCGTCGACCAATCCGACGCGGCCGTATACCGTGAACACCCTCGACGAACATCTCGACATGTTGATGGTGTGTCACCACCTCGATCCTAAGATCGCCGAAGATGTCGCCTTCGCCGAATCGCGCATCCGGCGCGAGACCATTGCCGCCGAGGATATCCTGCATGACCTCGGCGCTATCAGTATGATGTCGTCCGACTCGCAAGCCATGGGCCGGGTCGGCGAAGTCATCATGCGCACCTGGCAAACGGCGCATAAGATGAAGGCGCAACGCGGCGCGCTGGCCGCTGACCGGAAAGACCACGATAATCAGCGCGCTAAGCGTTACATCGCCAAGTACACCATCAATCCGGCGATCACCCACGGCGTCTCCCACGCGGTCGGTTCCATCGAAGTCGGCAAGCTCGCCGATCTGGTGCTGTGGAAGCCGGCGTTCTTTGGTGTGAAACCATCGTTGATCGTGAAGGGCGGCATGATCATCGCCGCCGCCATGGGTGACCCCAATGCCTCGATCCCAACACCGCAACCCGTGCATTACCGCCCTATGTTCGGCGCCTTCGGCGGTGCGTTGCAAGCGACCTCGTTCACCTTCGTCTCGCAAGCGGCTCTCGCTAACGACATTCGCGCTCGCTTGGGACTCCGCAAACAAGTGATCGCCGTCAAAGGCACGCGCAAGCTAAAAAAATCCGACATGCTCCATAACGGTTACACGCCCAAGATCGAGGTTGATCCGGAAACCTATCGCGTCGTCGCCGACGGCGAGCATCTTGTCTGCGAACCGGCCAAGGTGCTGCCGATGGCGCAACGTTACTTTCTATTTTGATGGTCGCGGAAACCGAAAATATCGCGTTGATTCGACAGCGCGTTCCACCGCAGGAACGCCACGACGATCGTCTCGTGTTGCCCTTCGAGCGGCGCCAGAAGAGCCGCTTGCGTACGCGCCTCGAGTCGGGGACCGAGGTCGGCCTATTCCTCGAGCGCGGGACGATATTGCGCGACGGCGATTTCTTGCAGAGCGAAGAAGGATTGCTGGTGCGCGTCGTGGCGGCGGCGGAACAGGTTTATCTGGTGCGGTGTGTTTCGCCGTTGCAGTTGACGCGCGCTGCATATCACCTCGGCAATCGCCATGTGCCCATGGAAATCGGCGATGGCTGGCTGAAACTCAAGCGCGATCCAGTGCTGCGCGACATGCTGCTCGGATTGGGCGCGACGGTCAACGATGCCGAACTTCCCTTCGATCCGGAGGCGGGCGCCTACGGCGGTGGCCACACCCACGGTGACCCCAGCCACCGTCCGATTATTCATCAGCACAAGCCATGAGTCTGCCACTGGTTCGGTTGCTGCAACTCGCGAGCCCCGCGTTACCCGTGGGCGCCTACAGCTATTCGCAAGGCTTGGAGGCGGCGTGTGACGCGGAAATCGTTCGCGACAAGGACAGCGCGCGGCAATGGATCAGCGATGTGTTGCAATTCAACATCGCCACCATGGAAGCGCCCATCGTCGCGCGGCTTTACCGGGCCTGGCAAACGGAAGACTTAAAATCCGCCGCCTATTGGAACCATTATTTTCTTGCCTCGCGCGAGACCAAAGAGCTACGCGCCGAAACGGAGCAGATGGGTTATTCTATGGCGAGACTACTGGTCGACGGAAAATTTTGCGATGCGGCGCGCGTTGCGACGTTGGCCGACATGCAGCCGAAAGGCTTTCCGGCGGCGTTTAGTTTCGCCGCCGTAAGTTTCTCTGTCCCCCTCGAAGAAGCGCTCACGGCTTACCTTTGGTCGTGGCTGGAGAATCAGGTCATCGGCGCGATTAAGTTGATCCCGTTGGGTCAGGTGGCCGGCCAAGGTTTATTGTTCGAGTTGGGGCAATATCTTCCGGGTGTGGTGGAACAAGCGCTCAACTTGGCCGATGATGATCTTTGCAACCTCGCTCCGGGCCTGGCGATTTTGTCTGGTAAACACGAAACCCAGTACAGCCGATTATTTCGGTCTTAAGGAAGCCCTGAATAAGTTCGAGTTCTAAATGAGACAAGGCGCGAACAAAAAATGTCGACGCCGCATATGGATGATATGTAAGGAGGCATTTTTTGTGAGCAACGCAGTAGCATGACGAAATCGGACTTATTCAGGGCTTCCTTAGATAAACATGGATGACAAACAACCTCTACGAGTAGGCATCGGCGGCCCGGTGGGCTCCGGCAAGACCGCGCTGGTGGAAGCGCTGTGTAAACGCATGCGCAACACTTACAACCTCGCCGTCGTGACCAACGACATCTACACCAAAGAAGATATGGAGATCCTGGTGCGCGCGGACGCGTTGGCGCCGGAGCGCATCGTCGGTGTCGAGACCGGCGGCTGTCCGCACACGGCAATCCGCGAAGATGCGTCGATCAATCTCGAAGCCGTGGCGCGCCTGTCGCAAACTTTCCCCGGACTCGATGCGATCTTCGTCGAAAGCGGCGGCGACAATCTTGCAGCGACGTTCAGCCCGGAGCTTTCGGACCTCACGCTCTATGTCATTGATGTCGCCGGCGGTGAAAAGATTCCGCGCAAGGGCGGGCCGGGCATTACCAAATCCGATCTGCTGATTATCAACAAAATCGATCTCGCGCCCATGGTCGGTGCGTCGCTTGAGATCATGGAGCGGGACGCGAAACGCATGCGCGGCGAGCGGCCATTCGTGTTCACCAATTTGAAAACGGGTACGGGCGTCGACACGGTGATCGGCTTCATCGAGCGCGAAGGCTTGTTGAAAGTTCGCTGATGCTGATTTGCCGCGAACAAAGCCTGTTGCTGATCGTCGACATTCAGGAAAAATTGGCGCCCGCCATTTTGAATGCCGAAAATGTCGTCGCCAACGCGGCGAAACTCATTC
>JAYTGZ010000097.1:0-10585 GCA_043733025.1 Pseudomonadota bacterium
GTTGGCTCACCCCACACTCATTCGGAGCGGGCATTTCACTCAGCTTTCTTACGTGAGGCAACGAATCGATTTCACTCAGCTTTTCGATGAGGCAATTCGGAGGTTTTACTTGCCTAAAAATTGAGCGTAAAATTCGCAACCTTGCCCGAAAAAAATACCCATGCAAATCGGCCCCTACCTGCTGAAGAATAATCTCGTCGTCGCGCCAATGGCGGGCGTGACCGATCGCCCATTTCGTCAGCTTTGCAAAGTCATGGGAGCGGGCATGGCGGTATCGGAAATGGTGGCGTCCAATTCGTTGTTGTGGGGTTCGCAAAAAACGTTACGCCGAGCCAATCACGACGGTGAGGTGGAGCCGAAGTCCGTGCAGATTGCCGGCGCCGATCCCGCGATGATGGCCGAGGCCGCGAAATACAACGTCGATAATGGCGCGCAGATCATCGATATCAACATGGGTTGCCCGGCAAAGAAAGTGTGCAACGTCATGGCGGGCTCGGCATTGCTGCGCGACGAGCCATTAGTCGGAAAAATTCTCGATGCCGTGGTTGGCGCCGTGAGCGTGCCGGTGACACTCAAGATTCGAACCGGCTGGGACAAGCAAACCAAGAATGCGATCATGGTCGCGCGCATCGCCGAAAGCGCGGGCATTCAAGCGCTGGCCATGCATGGCCGCACCCGCGCCTGCGGCTACACCGGCGACGCTGAATACGACACCATCGCCGCCGTCAAGACTTACGTCACTATTCCGCTAATCGCCAACGGCGACATCAGCACACCGGAAAAAGCGAAGTACGTGCTGACTTACACCGGCGCCGATGCGGTGATGATCGGTCGCGCGGCCCAGGGCCGGCCATGGATTTTTCGCGAGATCGAATATTTCCTCAAAACCGGCACGCATCTTCTTGCGCCGAAAGTCAGCGAAATCCATCGCGTGATGCTGGAACACCTGGTTGACCTCTATGAATTTTATGGCGAGGACACCGGCGTCAAAGTCGCGCGTAAGCATATCGGCTGGTACACCAAAGGCTTGGTCGGCTCAGCGAATTTCCGTCACGGGCTAATGCAACTACAGACTAGTCATGAACAGGTTTCCGCCATCGATCGTTTTTTCGGTGATCTCGCAGCCGAGAACGAGCGATTAGCTTATCTTCCAGAAGAACTGGCGGCATGAAAAAAGATAACGAAATCTCCGCCTGTGTGCGTAAGACCGTCAGCGATTACTTCAAACATCTCGACGGTGAAAAACCCTGTGCGGTATACGATGCGGTGCTGGAAAGCATGGAGAAGCCGCTGATCGAAGTGGTGCTCCATCAGGCCGGCGGCAATCAGACCAAGGCGGCAGATATTTTAGGACTGAATCGGAATACGCTACGCAAAAAAATGTCCCACTACGGTATCGAGTAACGATTCCTTCTCCGCCCTCTAAATTCATGATCAATATCCAACGTGCGCTGATTAGTGTGTCCGAAAAGTCCGGCGTTGTAGCGTTCGCGCGCGCCCTGCTATCCCACGGCATTGATATCCTCTCCACCGGCGGCACGGCGAAACTACTGCGCGAGGCGGGCATTCGCGTCATCGAAGTGGGCGACTACACGGGCTTCCCCGAAATGCTGGACGGTCGCGTAAAAACCTTGCATCCGAAAGTCCATGGCGGGATTTTGGGCCGGCGCGATTTGCCGGAACATGTCGCGCAAATGAAGGCACACGACATTCCGCGCATCGATCTGGTGGTGGTCAACCTTTACCCGTTCCGCGAAACAGTGGCACGGCCCAATGTTACGCTGGCGGAGGCCATCGAGAACATCGACATCGGTGGCCCAGCCATGGTGCGCGCGGCGGCGAAAAACCATGCCAGCGTCGCGGTGGTGACAGATTCGGCGGACTACGCCGCCATCGCAACGGAACTCGCACAGCACGGTGGACTAGCGGACGCGACGCGCTTTCGTTTAGCCTGCAAAGCCTTCAGCCACACAGCGGAATACGATGGCGCGATCAGCAACTATCTGAGCGCCCTCGACGACGCTGGCAAACCCGGCGAATTTCCGGCGCGGCTCAATCTCCAGTTCGATCGCGTTCAGTCTCTACGCTATGGCGAAAATCCCCATCAGCACGCTGCGTTTTATCGTGACCTCAAGCCGGCGCCGGGCTCGCTGGCAAATTACCAGCAACTTCAAGGTAAGGAACTTTCCTATAACAATATCGCCGATGCCGACGCGGCGTGGGAATGCGTTAAGACCTTTTCCCGCACCGCCTGCGTCATCATCAAACATGCCAATCCCTGCGGTGTGGCGGTCGCGGATCAGCCGCTTGATGCCTATCGGCAAGCGTTCGCGACGGATACAACGTCGGCGTTCGGCGGCATCATCGCCTTCAACCGCGAAGTGGACAAGGCCACTGCCGACGCAGTAACTAAACAATTTCTCGAAGTTTTGATCGCCCCGAGTTATTCGGCCGAGGCGCTGGCGTTGCTTAAACAAAAAACTAATGTGCGCGTGCTCAAGGTTGAACTCGCCTTGAGCCATCATCGCTGGGACATGAAGCGTGTCGGTGGCGGCTTACTGGTGCAAGCGCCCGATGCTGCGTTGGTCGACGCGCGCGACCTTGAGATCGTCAGCAAGGCACAGCCGAACCAAGCGCAGTTGGACGATATGATTTTCGCCTTTCGCGTGGCGAAATTCGTGAAATCGAATGCGATAGTTTTTTGCGCCGCCGGCCGCACATTGGGCATTGGCGCAGGGCAGATGAGCAGAGTCGATTCGACTCGCCTGGCAAGCGTGAAAGCGCAGCACGCAGGTTTGAGTTTGGCAGGATCGGTCGCCGCATCGGACGCATTTTTCCCGTTCCGTGACGGTCTGGATGTCATCGCGCAAGCTGGGGCGAACGCGGTGATCCAGCCGGGCGGCAGCATGCGCGACGACGAAGTCATCGCCGCCGCCGACGAACACGGTATTGTCATGGCGCTGACGGGCGTGCGCCATTTTCGTCATTGACGATTAATGATACCAGCCGGAAGAGGCAATACTGGCGCGGCTCTCCGGCAATGCACGGCTGTGACGCAGTATCCACATGGCTCCTGGCGCGGTTAATCTAGGAAGCTCTGATCACCAAATCCTGCGTCGATATTTTTTGTTCGCGCCTTGTCGCACTTAGAACTCGAACTTGATCAGAGCTTCGGTAAAATTATCATGAAAGTCTTAGTCGTCGGTTCCGGCGGCCGCGAGCACGCCATCGCTTGGAAGTTACTTCAGGGCAAACGGGTGGCGCGCGTTTATGTCGCGCCCGGCAACGCCGGCACCGCCCGCGAACCGGGAATCTCGAATGTCGCCATCACCGACATTGCCACGCTGGTGAATTTTGCCCGCGATGAAGACATCGGCCTTACCGTCGTCGGGCCGGAAGCGCCCCTCGCCGCGGGTGTGGTCGACGCTTTCCGTGACGCTGGACTGAAAATTTTCGGGCCAACCCGCGAAGCAGCGCAGTTGGAAAGCTCCAAAAATTACGCCAAGCGCTTTATGCAACGACACAGGATTCCGACCGCCTCCTACGAGACATTTTCCAGTGCCGATGCGGCGCACCGCTATATTGAATCGCACGGTGCGCCCATCGTCATCAAGGCCGACGGGCTAGCGGCCGGAAAAGGAGTGGTCGTGGCGATGTCGTTGGCGGACGCCCATCAAGCGATCGATTTCATGCTGGCGGACAACAAACTCGGCGAGGCCGGTGCGCTGGTCGTCATCGAGGAATTTCTGCAAGGCGAGGAAGCCAGCTTCATCGTCATGGTCGACGGCGAACACATCCTGCCGCTCGCCACCAGTCAGGACCACAAGCGTTTACTCGACGGCGATCGCGGCCCGAACACCGGCGGCATGGGCGCCTATTCGCCCGCGCCCATCGTGACGCCGGCGCTGCATGCGCGGGTCATGCGCGAAGTCATCCGGCCGACGGTGCAAGGCATGAAAAGCGAAGGCGTTACCTATACTGGGTTCCTTTACGCCGGGCTGATGATTGATCAAGCGGGCAATGCGAAAGTCCTAGAGTTCAACTGCCGGCTCGGCGATCCGGAAACCCAGCCCATCATGATGCGGCTGAAAAGCGATCTGGCCGATTTGCTGGAACACGCCGTGAACGGCGCGCTCGATGAAATCGAAGCGGATTGGGACGGCCGCATCGCTCTCGGCGTCGTCATCGCGGCAGCCGGTTATCCGGAGGCCCCGCGCAAGGGCGATGTGATCGGTCACTTACCTCAATCCGGAACCGACAAAGTGGTGTTCCACGCTGGGACCGCGTTGCTGAACAATCAGGTCGTCACCAACGGCGGCCGCGTTTTATGCGTCACAGCGTTGGGGGATAGCATGAAACTCGCGCAGCAACGGGCCTACGCCATGGCGGCCGAAGTTCGCTTTGATGGCATGCAGATGCGCCGCGACATCGGTCATCGTGCGCTGCCCACACGCTAGTGCCGTTATGCGCGGTGCGATTGCGGCGCATTCGGCAGCATCTTCGTCGCGGCGGCGTTATCGCCTACGCAACGGAATCTTGTTTTGGTTTCGGCTGCGATCCGGCTAACGAGCGCGCGTTGCAAAAAATATTAGGGCTTAAGCACCGGCCAAAAGCGAAAGGGTTGATCGTGATTGGCCACCGGCTGGAGTCCTTTGCATCGTTGCTAAAACCAATCAGCGAACGCGACAAACAGCAGGTTCAACGCACATGGCCGGGGCCCCACACCTGGCTCATCCCGGCAAAAGAAAGCGCCAAGCGTGCGCTGCGCGGCACGCACGCGGCCCTGGCCGTGCGCGTGCCAGCCCACCGCGATGCGCGCGAACTCTGCCGGCGGCTCGCCACTACCCTCGTTTCCACGAGCGCCAATCGCGCCGGACAGCAGCCGATTAAATCTACCCGCGACTGTTTGCGCCGGTTCGGCACGCGCGTAGCGGTTCTCCCCGGACGCATCGGGCAGCGCAAAGCGCCCTCGGCCATACAAGATTTGATCACAGGACGAATGGTCCGATGACTGCTGGACGCGCGCGGGACTATTTTCTCGACCTGCAGAACCGGATCGTCACGGCATTGGAGAAGATTGAGGACAACGGTTTTCGACGCGACACGTGGGAGCGGCCCGAGGGCGGCGGTGGCATTAGTTGCCTAACGGAAAATGGCCGAGTGTTCGAGCGCGCCGTGGTGAGTTTTTCCCACGTGTTCGGCAAGCAATTGCCGCCGTCCGCGAGCGCATCGCGCCCCGAGTTAGCGGGCCGCGGGTTCGAGGCCATGGGCTTATCGCTGGTTCTGCATCCACGCAATCCTTATGCGCCGACCGTACACCTCAACGTGCGATTTTTTATCGCCGCCCATGCGCAAGAACCGCCGGTGTGGTGGTTCGGTGGCGGCATGGACTTAACGCCGTACTATGGTTTCGTGGAAGACGCCGAGCATTTTCATCGCACCTGCAAGGCAGCTCTGGCGCCCTTTGGCGCTGAGTATCATCCGCGCTTTAAGCGTTGGTGTGACGAATATTTTTACATCAAGCATCGCAATGAACCGCGCGGTATCGGTGGCATTTTCTTTGACGACTTGAACGAAAGGGATTTTGAGTTTAGCTTTGGGCTGATGCAAGGCGTCGGCAATCATTTTTTGCCGGCTTACATGCCGATCTTGGAGCGCCGCATTGAGCTTTCGTACGGCGAGAGAGAGCGCGCCTTTCAAGCCTATCGGCGCGGACGCTACGTTGAATTTAACTTAGTTTACGATCGGGGGACGCTATTCGGACTGCAATCGCAAGGCCGGATCGAATCCATTTTGATGTCTCTGCCGCCTATCGTTAACTGGCGTTACGATTGGCAACCCGAGCGGGGCAGCGAAGAGGCAAAATTATATAGAGAATTTCTTACCGCCAGGGACTGGGTTTAAACGCAAACCGCAGTCCCGAAAATCGCTTAAAGCAAGAACAAGCTAGCCTTTCTTGCGACGCACTAGCGCCATCCCGGCAGCGCCGATCAGAATCAACCAGAGGCTCGCCGGAACGGGGAGCGCTTGTGCTCCACCGCCGGGTACTCCACCGCCGGCATCGGGACCGCCGGTATTGTCGGCCAACGCGCCCGGCCGGGCGGGTGCGTCGATTTTCTTTTCCACCGACGACTTCATCCACTTGGGACTCAACGGCAATGCGCTGGCGCCCAACGGTACCGACAACGTTAAACCAATTACTATGACCCTCAGGGAGAGTCGTGCAGTGCGTGTCATTTTTTTGCCCTTTAAAATCGTAGAGCGCTAATGCTACTTAGCGCCGAACTATTACGCTTATTGCTTTTCGATCGCAACCTTACAAACTAAGTTTAATCCGCCAGCCAAATTGTACAGCAAACCACTTTTCAAATGTGAAGCAAATCACATGCCAAAAACCTCGTTGTTTACCTAACTCGCTAATTCATAATCATAAACCCAGATGTTTCTAGATGCCGGGAGTGTCTCATCCCAGCCCAACTGTAAAATTTTTCGACACTAGTTTAGCGGCTTGGCATCACGACTGGATGCTAGAACCTGAGCCGCCAACTTAAATTTACGGCAAAAATGTCTGTATCGCTGCTAGGTTCCAAAATACCGTTCCTAGCGCGACTTGCACCGATTTCTTGGCGTTCATAAAAGGGTTCAAACAAAATCCCCTGGGAAGCGCCAAACGACCAGCGTAGCGGCAGCGACACCCGATAACCCGTCCGCGCTCCCAGATCGAGGGTGGTCTCCGGACTGATACCCACGTCCAGCTCGGGGTCGATCGGCCGGATAAGCCGGACATCGATTCCGCCTTGAAAGCGCTCGGTCTGAAACAAACCCAGGTCCAATCCCACCATCGCATACGGCCAGCGGTAGACCTCAAGCAGACCGAGAACCCCAGCGTTCGGCAGAATATCGCGTCGCCAGTAGCGATAACCTGCGCCGAGATAGGGCGCGAGGGTGACGGAGCCACCGACAGCGAACGAATACCCAGCCGTGACCATTACGTCGAAAATATCCGTGCCGGTCTCGGTTTTGTGTGGACTCCCGGACTGAGTGGCGCCATCGTAATCGACCTTGCCGCCGTGATAGGAGCCGGCGAGACGGACGCGCCAGGAACCGGGAGCGAGCCTAAGGCCCGCGGTCACACCCGGCAACAAGCCGTCCTCGCGATTGCGAAGACGCTCGTTGTCCGGGAATTCTTTGTAGCGGAATGATAGAGCTGAGGGGCCGAGGCTAATCGAACTAGCCTCACCCGCATTGACAGTTTCCGTGAGCAGTACACCCAAGCTTAGTAAGACTAAAAGCAGGGGCAACTGGCTTCTGGATTGCGTACCGCACACCAATTGGTCGATTGCGCGAAGTCCAATCAAGTACAGCCGGCCGCGGCCAGTTGACCATTGAAGATCTGAAGCCAGGTCGGCGTCGTCGGACACGAAACTGCCCTTCCGTTAATCGTCACATTTGCGGTACTGCCACCCGCCGCTACGATGGTCATGAATGTACCACCAGCACCATCAATCCTTACAGTTCCAGCCTCCGGAAACCCGCCTCCGGCGGAATCACTGTCGCCGACAAGATTGATTGGGACTGTGAAATTGACGAATCCAAGATCGCTGCTCGCCACCTCGCCCCGTGTAGTATTGAAGATCGTGTAGTTGTTATTGTTTGGGATGTTCACGTCACAACCTTGCTGATCGTCATTGTATTGAATTGTCGCGACACGCAGTCGTTCTGTCACACCGCCGCTGGCCTGGGTGAGCGGACTGCCGTCTACCGAGGTTAGTGTGATTTGTGGCGCCCCGGCGGCGAGGGAGATCAGAAGTTTGCCGTTAATCGTCGCAGTCCCGCGCGCGGTTGTAACAACCAAATTCGTATAGGTCAATTGCGACTTGTACACCAACGGAGATGTAACCTCAGTGATTTGCGTCTCGACGGCGCCATTCAAAGTAACATTCTTGTTCGTCTCGGAGATCAATACGCAGTTGTTTGCTTCTTGTTGAAGCGCAAAGGCGCAGTTGGCGTAATCGATAACCAACTTGTCGCCCACTCTGAGTGTGGTCAAATTGTTGTCGTCGTCGGTAAAGGTTTTCGTCTTGGTCCCGCCAGACGCACAACTAGTAATCCCCCCGACTGGCGCTGCGCCTATGGGTAACTCTGCGCTAACCATTTCGTTCGGTTTGACCTTGTTTATTTCCGCTAGCTGAACCCGAGACAGGTTCATTACATTTACCGACGGTAATGGAGCGTTACCCACGGCGCCAGCCGGATAACCCTCGTTGTAATTCGGCGAATCGGCGACGATCAGATTGCTCCGAACAGCCAAGCTCGCGACCTGCGAAAAGTTCGAACCGGTGATGCTTACCGGAGTATCAATAATTACGCCACCGCCACCTCCACTACCACCGCCCCCTCCGCCGCCGCCACCGCCACAGGCGGCCAGCGTAACGATCAGTGCAAGCGCAAAACAATTCATCGGATATCGGTTCATTGGTTTAGTCCTTTCCTTTAGATGGTTCAGGTTCTCCGGGCCATGAATTTGCCCGCTACCCAGCCAAACTTTAGTAATTTTAGGTATTTGTTTGTTAACGGCTATCGAGAATACACGTTTACTCTTACATCCCTTGCGGTGGCCAAATAGTTAGCGACACAGCATTTAGGCTTAGGCGTTAATATAGCAATCATGTCACAAATGTAGCTTTAGGTCACGGCAAGGGCATGACCAAACTTCAAATCAACACCGTGAGGTAACTATGTATCGTCTCGCCGTCAGTTGTTTCATCGCAATCTTTTCCTTGGCCGGGCACGCGGGTCTGTTGGATCAATTCAGTCAAGCCGATATGACAACAGGCTTGAAGGATTCGCTGCAACAGGGGGCGCTTGCCGCCGTTTCGAAACTGGGCCAGGAAAATGGCTTTTTTTCCAACGCCAAAGTCAAAATCCCCTTGCCCAAAGCCATGCAGCAGGCGGAAAAAATGATGCGCGTATTCGGCATGAAGAAACAGGCCGATGACTTGGTGCTGTCGATGAATCGTGCGGCGGAGGCCGCTGTGCCGGAAGCAAAGGAATTATTCGTCGGCGCGGTGACGAGCATGTCAGTGCAGGACGCGAAAGCCATCTTCAGCGGCGGCGAGGACTCCGCGACGCAATACTTCCGCAAAGCTACGGAACAACCCCTGCGGGGCAAATTCTTGCCGATCGTGGTCAAAGCGATCGAGAAAGTCGGCCTGGCGCAAAAATACAACGCCGTCGCAGGTAAGGCATCAAAACTGGGACTCATCAAAGAAAACGAATCCAATGTCGAAAACTACGTCACCCAGAAAGCCCTCGACGGCCTATTCGTGATGATGGCCGACGAGGAAAAAGCCATGCGGGCCAATCCGGTCAAAGCCAGCACCGACATCGCAAAGAAGATCTTCGACGTGCTGCGCAAGTAATTGTTTCTAGACATGCCTGGAGAGGCGCATGGATACTGCCTCTCCGGCAAAATGCAATTTTTCGATCGCCCGTGATCCCGTTGCAGCCGGAGAAATATCAAAGAATGCTCTTACTTCAACGTGCATCCCTACCTACCAACTCGAGCACGGCGAGATTGGGCACAGGTTTGCCGACGCGCTGATCGCCAAGCAAAGCCTGGGTATCCGCGCGGACTTGATACGCAATCGCGTCCGCACGTTAGGGAAGCCGGGCGATTTCTTGGCGCGGCTGACCAAAGTCGGGAGCATGGTTCTCGAATTTACCCCGATCAACCCGGATATAGGAATTGTTCAGTAGAATGTGGGAAACTGGCTGTGACCTTCCATGCTTTTGATTCGGACGCCTGGCATGATCAAGAATCCCGATGAGACACGGCTGCCCACGTCGCGAATCTTTCGCGTACTGCTCGCGGTGCTGCTAGCCGCCAGCGGCAGCAACGTGCAGGCCCAGGATGCGAGTTCATTGCGGGAGCGCCATGCTGACCTGAAGGATCGCCTCGCGAACAATCAGTTTCAGCGTCCGCTCCTCCTCGAATCGGCGCAGACTGCGGGCAACCTCAGAGGAGACATCTTTTCGGTCGTCGAACATCCGTTCGCGGCCGTGGAGCAGGCGCTGCAATCGGTCGAACACTGGTGCGACATCCTGATCCTTCACCTGAACGTCAAGCGTTGCAACGCCACCCGCAGCCCCGGGGCGAGCAGGCTGTCGCTGGCCGTCGGGAAGAAATCCGACCAGCCCGCGGAGGACGCCTACAAGCTCGAGTTCGCATATCACGTCGTCGCCGCCACCCCCGACTATCTGCAGGTGCGGTTCAACGCCGACGAAGGCCCGCTCGGGACCAGGAACTATCGGATCCAGTTGCAGTCCGTGCCGATCGACGCTCGGCACAGCTTCATCCACATGTCCTACTCGTACGGATACGGCTTTGCGGCCCGCGTGGCAATGCAGGCGTATCTTGCGACGATCGGGCGCGACAAGGTCGGGTTCAGCATTGTCAATCGCCAGCCAGACGGGCGACCGGTGTACATCCGCAACGTGCGCGGCCTAGTCGAACGCAACGCGATGCGCTACTACCTTGCGATTGATGCCTACCTGCGCACCTATGCGCTGCCGGCGTCCGACC
>JAYTGZ010000098.1:0-4876 GCA_043733025.1 Pseudomonadota bacterium
TCTGCGGAAGAATACCTGCACCTCGAAGCGCGAAGCCCGATGCGGCACGAGTACGTGAGCGGTGAAATATTTGCCATGACCGGCGGGACGCTGCGGCACAACTTGATTGCCGGAAGTTTGTTCGCTGCCCTGCGCGCGCATTTGCGTAACACCCCTTGCCGGGCGTTCATCAATGACGTCAGGGTGCGAGCCGCGAAGACCAATGCGTACTACTACCCCGACTTGCTGGTGAGTTGCGGGCGCGATACCCATACAATGGATCTCGAGTCTGGCGAAGTCGACGATGCGGTTTTGATTATCGAAGTGCTCTCGCAAAGCACCGAGGCCACCGACCGCAGAGAAAAACTGCTTGCCTATCGCACACTCACGTCCCTCTCCGAATATGCCCTCATCAGTCAGGATCAAGCCCGCGTTGAAATTCACCGGCGACGTGGTGACATTGGCTGGGAAAAGATCGAATACTCCGGCGCCGAAACGGTCGAATTTGCCTCGGTGAAGCTCACGATCGGCATGCACGACATCTACGAAGGCGCGCCGATCGAATCCTTGATGCGCGGGCCTGGTCAGGTCTGAAGCCTACCGCCGTTCGCTCGCCCCCAGTTGCGCTGCGCACTCCCCGATGCCTCGGGGAGTCGTTCGACAAGCTCACGGCTCAGGGCGAACGGGTCTTAAATGAACAGTGTTGTGAGCGGGCGATTGGATTGCGCGACACAAGTAAATTTGACAGCCCTAGTACGAGTTACGGGATAGGGAGTAGGGCGCCAATATGCGTGGCATAAGTATGGCCCTGGCCCTAGGCCACCGCGTACGCTTTGGGGTTGCACCCTGCGTTTTCTTGAGATCTCGCCACGAGCCACGCCCAGTTTGCCTCGTGGCAATGCATGGTATGGGAGCCAATATTCATGCGCCTCGCAGGCCTATCCTAATTTCGGTACGAAGTGCTCGTAATATTCCCCGTCATTGGTGTAACGTGTCTTTTTCCGTCTTGGGGGCTGGCCTCGGGCCACGTCGTTACTCGTCGTTGCGTAGAGCCCGCCATGCGGCCTCCTCGCGCCTGGTGGCCCTGGCCCTAGGCCACCCCGTAGGCCAGCCCCTGGCAGCCGTTGTCTCTATGCCACTCGCCAGACGAAAAAATCCATCATTTTTATCTGTCCCACTAACTACGAAGCACTACACTAGCCAGGATGGTAAAATTCTTTTTTCTCCAGCTTGAGGCAATAACGAATGAAAGCCCTCGTCGCGGTTAAGCGCGTGATCGATTACAACGTGAAGGCGCGGGTCAAGGCCGATGGTTCCGGCGTTGATCTGGCCAACGTCAAAATGTCCATGAATCCCTTCGATGAAATTGCCGTCGAAGAAGCCATACGGCTTAAGGAAAAAGGTGTGGTGTCCGAAATCATCGCGGTATCTCTGGGCGTGACCCAGTGTCAGGAAACCCTGCGTACGGCGCTGGCCATGGGCGCCGATCGGGCGATTCTGGTGGAGAGCGACGCGGAGTTGCAGCCGTTGGCCGTTGCGAAATTATTGCAGGCCGTCGCCGCAAAAGAAGCACCGCAATTGATCATCCTCGGCAAGCAAGCCATCGATGACGACTCCAACCAGACCGGCCAAATGCTCGCCGCGTTGCTCGGCTGGTCGCAAGCGACGTTTGCTTCGAAAGTCGAGGTCGCCGACGGCAGGGCCAAAGTGACGCGCGAAGTGGACGGCGGCTTGGAGACGATTTCCATCAAATTACCCGCAATCGTCACTACGGACTTGCGTTTGAACGAGCCGCGCTACGCGACTTTGCCGAACATCATGAAGGCGAAGAAGAAACAATTCGATGTGATCAAGCCCGCCGACTTGGGCGTCGATGTCACGCCGCGCCTCATAACGTTAAAAGTGGTTGAGCCGCCAAAACGCAAGGGCGGCGTGATGGTGAAAGACGTGGCGGAATTGGTGGCGAAACTCAAGCACGAAGCGAAGGTGATCTAGCGCAAGGCGCTAGATCATCCCCGCGCAGGCGGGGATCCAAGGAAACAGAGAAATCTACAGAACCCGAAGGACAACAATATGACAATTTTATTGATTGCGGAGCACAACAACGCAGGTCTGAAATCGGCCACGGGTAACGCCCTCTCCGCGGCGCAAAAAATCGGCGGCGATATTGTGATTTTGGTGGCGGGCCATCAATGCCAAGGCGCGGCAGAGGCCGCGGCGAAGCTTGATGGCGTGAGCAAGGTGTTGATTGCCGATGCGGCCCATTACGCCCACGGCCTCGGCGAGAATCTGGCGAGCCTGATCGTGGGATTGGCATCCAGTTATACGCACCTCGTCGCGCCGGCGACGACGTCCGGCAAGAACGTCATGCCCCGAGTCGCGGCGTTGCTCGATGTGGCGCAAATCTCCGATGTGATCGCCGTGGAATCCCCCGACACCTTTGTGCGGCCGATCTACGCGGGCAATGCCCTGGCGACGGTGCAATCGAAGGATGCGGTGAAAGTGCTCACGGTGCGGATGTCGGCATTCCCTAATGCCGCGAGCGGCGCCGGGAATGCCGCGACCGAAAATATCGCGCCGGCTGCCGACACGGGCTTAAGCGAATTTGTCGGCCAGGAATTGACCAAGTCCGAACGTCCGGAATTGGGCGCGGCGCGCATTGTGATTTCCGGCGGACGCGGCCTGCAGAATGGCGAGAATTTCAAGATGCTGGAAAAGCTTGCCGACAAGATGGGCGCGGCGCTCGGCGCGTCACGCGCGGCGGTGGATTCCGGCTACGTGCCTAACGACTATCAAGTCGGCCAAACCGGTAAAGTCGTGGCGCCGGATCTTTACATCGCGGTGGGCATTTCCGGCGCGATTCAGCATCTTGCCGGCATGAAGGATAGCAAGGTGATCGTCGCCATCAACAAAGACGCGGAAGCACCGATTTTTCAAGTGGCAGACTACGGCTTGGTGGCAGACCTGTTCCAAGCCATTCCCGAACTCACCGCGGAATTGGATAAATCATGAGCTATACGCCGCCTCGGAAAGACATGCAGTTCGTGCTGCATGAGTTGGTCGGACTCGGCGCGATATCGTCCTTGCCGGGCTGTGAAGAAGTCACGCCGGACGTGGTTAACGCTATTTTGGACGAGGCGGGCAAGTTCGCGAGCGACGTGCTCGCGCCGATCAATTGGAGCGGCGATCAGCAAGGCGCGAAGTGGAACAACGGCGCGGTGACGACACCAGACGGTTTCAAACAAGCCTACCGCCAATTCGTCGAAGGCGGCTGGAATCAATTGCGCTGCGAAGCGGAATATGGCGGACAAGGGCTTCCCGGGTTGGTCGCCACGCCGGTGGAAGAAATGTTTGGCGCGGCGAATATGGCGTTCTCGCTGTGTCCGTTGTTGACCCAGGGCGCGATCGAAGCGATTCAACTGTGTGCCACGCCGGAGTTGAAACAACGCTATTTGCACAAGATGATTTCCGGCGATTGGACCGGCACGATGAACCTTACCGAGCCGCAGGCGGGTTCCGATCTGGCCGCGCTGCGTTCCCGCGCCGTACCGGAAGGCGATCACTATCGCATCTCCGGCCAGAAGATTTTCATCACCTATGGCGAACACGATATGGCGGACAACATCGTCCATCTCGTGCTCGCGCGCACACCCGGCGCGCCGGCAGGCGTGAAAGGTATTTCGCTGTTCGTCGTGCCGAAATTTTTGGTGAAAGATGATGGCAGCCTTGGCGAACGCAACGATGTGCGCTGCGTATCCATCGAACACAAGCTCGGCATCCACGCCAGCCCGACGGCGGTGCTCGCCTTTGGCGACGGCGGGGGCGCGATCGGGTATTTGATCGGCCAGGAAAATCGCGGCCTCGAATACATGTTCGTCATGATGAACGCCGCGCGTTTTGCCGTGGGTCTAGAGGGCTTGTCGATCGGCGAGCGTGCCTATCAAAAGGCATTGAGCTATGCGAAGGAGCGCGTCCAAGGCACGGAAATCGCCAAGAAGGGTGGTGTGCGCGTGACCCTAATCAACCATCCCGACGTGCGCCGCATGTTGATGACCATGAAGGCGCAGACCGAGGCAATGCGCGCACTGTTCTACAGCACCGCCGCCTTGTTCGATATCGCCAAATATCATCCCGATGCGGAACAGCGCAAGCGTCATCTCATGCTCGGCGAATTGCTCATTCCCATCGTCAAGGCGTGGAGTACGGAACTCGGCATCGAGATCGCGTCCACCGGGATACAGATTCACGGCGGCATGGGTTTCATCGAAGAGACCGGCGCCGCGCAACATCTGCGCGACGCGCGCATCACCACGATTTACGAAGGCACGACGGGCATTCAGGCGCTCGATCTCATTGGCCGTAAGCTTGGCCGCGATGGCGGCCTCACCGTGCGTGCGTTGCTTGCGACCATCGGCGAAACGGCAAAAGAGATCGGCGCCATCGACGACGTCAACTGCAAATCCATTGCCTACGCGCTGGTCACGGGCGTGAAAGCATGGGCCGAAGCGAGTCAGTGGATGGGCGAGAATTTGATGAAGGATCCGCGTTTGCCCGCGGCGGGCGCCGTGCCTTACTTGATGTGCGCGGGCTATGTCCTAGGTGGCTGGCAAATGGCGCGCGCCGCCATTGTCGCGCAGAAAAAGCTATCCGCCGGTGGAGGCGACGCCGAATTTTACAAAGCGAAACTCGGAACGGCGCGGTTCTACGCCGAACACATTCTGCCCAAGGCCCGGAGTCTGAGCCACGAAGTGATGAACGGCGCGGAGAGCGTGTTCGCGCTACATGAAGCGCAGTTCTAGTCTAGGAGCCTGTCGGACTTAAAGAATCGCAGCGAAAAAGAGGCTGAGCGAGGACAGATTTTGACGATTTCGCCGGGCAATAGTCGTTCTATTGCCCA